>CAYMST010000154.1:0-11630 GCA_964393115.1 uncultured Roseivirgaceae bacterium
GTCATTTCAGCTCCCTGACGAAATCGTGGAAGATAAAATAGACGCTAAGTACGAAAACGGGATACTTACGGTAACAGTTCCTAAAGACGAAAAGAAAGTCACAGCAAGGAATATTCAAATTAATTAACCGTGAAACACCCAAACAGGCGCGGTAAACCATATTACCGCGCCTTTTTTTGTTAATATGTGTTAAGGGTAATCATCAAATCAGCAAAGGAGTCGTTAGTCTTGCGAAACCGATCAAACATGAAATTTTACTCAACCTAAACACGAAAATTATAGTTGAGTATAAATGATCGACTTATTGAATAAGCAAATAGACATGAAATAAACGTAGACTTACCCCCTCGATACTATGACTAGAGGATGGCCAAGTTTATAAAGCATCTCATGCACCACTTAGATAAACGAATAGACATGAATAAAAAGCAATTTCTATCACTCATTTTAGCTTCCTTCATGGGAGCGGCAATCGCAGTTGGCATCTTCCAGCTGTTCACAGATAATAACACACAGCCGGCTGCACAGGCCGCGAAACCCGTACAATTTACCAACTACAAGTTCGACACTTCTACCTCTGTAGTTCCTGAAGGCATGAACTTCGTATATGCGGCAAAGTCGGTAACACCCGGAGTGGTACATATCAAAACTACCTACGAAGGCAATCCACAGGCAAGGAGTCTGCAAGATCCATTTGACTTTTTTCATCAATTCGGGATCCCTGATCAGCAAAGGCAACAGCGCGAAGCCCCAAAAGGTAAAGGAGCGGGATCCGGGGTTATCATTACGGCCGATGGTTATATCGTAACCAACAATCATGTCGTTGAAAAGGCGAGTGAAATCGAAGTAGTGCTTAACGATAATAGGTCCTACGCAGCGGAAGTAGTAGGCACAGATCCAACCACAGATCTTGCCGTACTAAAAATCGAAGGAGAAGGACTACCGCAAGTGCCGTACGGTAACTCAGATGTCATTCAGGTGGGCGAATGGGTACTTGCCGTTGGCAATCCGTTTGACTTTAGATCTACGGTCACGGCTGGTATTGTAAGTGCTAAAGGCAGGAATATAAATATTCTACGAAACCGCAATGGCCTTCAAATAGAATCTTTCATCCAAACAGATGCTGCCGTAAACCCTGGAAACAGCGGCGGTGCCTTAGTGAACTTAAGAGGTGAACTTGTCGGCATTAACACCGCTATCGCTACCCCTACAGGATCTTACGCTGGTTATTCATTTGCTGTGCCTGTTTCACTGGTGAAAAAAGTGGTAAGTGACCTGATAGAATTTGGTGTGGTGCAGCGCGCACTTCTTGGCATTCAAATTAGAGACGTCGATGCTCACTTAGCCGAAGAAGAAGACCTATCTGTACTCAACGGTGTATATGTAGTTGGCGTAAACCCTGAGAGTGGCGCAAAAGAAGCTGGCGTGAAAAAAGGAGATGTTATCGTATCAGTGGCAGGAGATCCAGTGAGTAAAGTCTCCCAACTTCAGGAAAAAATCGCGCTTAGAAGACCTGGAGACAGAGTAAACATAAAAATACTTCGCGATGGTAAGGAAAAGGAGATGGAAGTAGAACTGAAGAATCTGTTAAATAATACCAATGTGGTAGAAGTAGACCGTAACATATTCGAAAGCAAAGGCGCCAAGTTCCGCGACATTACAGATGATGAAAAAGAAAAGCTCGATATTAAGGGGGGCGTTCAAATAACCGATATCAACTCAGGAAACTGGAAAGAAGCTGGTATCAAAGAAGGATTTATCATTACTAGAATTGATAAAAAAGAAATATTGTCTTCCGAAGACCTGTCTGGATTACTCAGCAGAATACCTTCTGGAGAGGCGATTTTGGTAGAAGGCTACTACTCTAATGGAGATAGTGGAATCTACGGAGTAAAAATGTGATGGCTGATCAGCAAATAAACCATCCATGACCCGCGGCCTTGCCGTGGGAATGGCTATCTATTCAGCAAATTAATCCATTGGTGGACTTAGAAAACAATTCATTCATAACCGATTAGTGAAGTACCTAACATGTAAAACTTATTTAAAGGATTCCATGTAATTTTGAGCCTCGAAAAAATTCGAGGCTTTTTTTATGCAGTACGATTGGATCAGGAGAGAGGGGAGCGATACGGTAATCATATTTTTCAACGGATGGGGCATGGATATTCATTCCATATCCACGCTTGGCAACCCTGATGTTGACTGTTGTCTTATCTCTGACTACACCGACGAAGTATTGCACACAGAAGACTTCGACAGATATCAGCATATCAATCTTATAGCATGGTCCATGGGAGTTTGGGCTGCGGAGTTTTATTTTCCACAAGAAATTCTCCCCAAACTTGATCAATGCGTCGCTATCAATGGTACGCCTTATCCAAAACATGACGAATGGGGTATCCCAAGCATCGTCTTTAATAGGACTCTTGAGACGTGGGATGATAAGGTCAGGAAGAAGTTTTGGCTTAGAACAGTTGGCGGAAAGTCAGCAGCTGAACACCTCAGTGCAACAGCGTCGAAGCGATCTACGATATCGCAACAAGAAGAGTTAAGGTTTGTAAATGATCATTACAATCCAAATTATATGGCTTCACTACCTTGGAGTCATGCTTTTTGTGGGGAGCAAGATTTGATTTTTCCTTTGGGCAATCAAAAAACATATTGGCAGAATAAGGCCAAGACAATGGAAATGCCTCATTTCCCTTTTTTGCATCTGCAATCATGGAGTGAGCTACTTATTGGTCAACATAAAAACGAGACCATCCAATAATTTCAACACCCTGAATTGTATTGATTTTTTTAGACCAAAAGGAAGAATTTGAATCAGTGAGTGACGTAAAAGTGGACATAAAGGAAATCAAAAGTTGCTTCGAAAAAGCATTGACGACTTATGACAACCACGCCATTGTCCAAAAAGAAGTTGTCAGCAACCTAATGAACAATCTTCTAGAACGCACCTCTAACTATTCCAAGGTCCTTGAACTTGGGTGTGGTACCGGGCTTTTAACCACACAGGTCTACGACAAAATCGCACCAAGCGGTTTCTATATCAATGACCTAGTACCTCAGTGCTGGGATAGACTAAAAGAAACGCTCAACATGGGTAACACCACTTTTCTTGCCGGAAACCTGGAGACCATTGCGTTTCCCAAGAATCTCGATCTGATTATATCTGCCTCAACTTTTCAATGGGCAACTGACATTAGAAAACTATTGGCGAAATGCTATAGTCACCTGCAAGAAGATGGTATTTTGGCGTTTAGCACCTACGGCAATCTCCATTTTAAAGAAATAGCACAAAGCGATCTTTCTTATAAAAGCAAGGATAATCTCTTAAATGCCTTATCGGATAAATTCGAAATCTTACACCTAAGTGAATATACGCGTGAGATGGCTTTTCACACAAAGAGAGAGCTAATCCTTCACTTGGGCAGAACAGGGGTCAATGCTGTCAAAGGATCTCTATTACCGACTACCAATTATTCGCTTACCTATCATCCGATTATCGTCATTGCACGTCGAAAGCCTATCCATATCTAGCATTATGCTAGGTCTTATAGCCGACATCATTTTTGCACTATACTGAGAGCATACCTGTGATATTTAGCAGTCCCACACTACTAATTATGAAAATTAAAAGCTTTTTTGCCAAAAAAAAACAAAAAACCCAAAAGTTTTGACAACCATTATTTTCTTACTCGCTTTATGATGATTATCTTTACTTAGAAACGTTTTCACCAGACTACATGTTATTTTAATAATTGTATTTGAGAACAAGAATTTTTTGGTTGAATAGATGAATCCACTCATTGACGAAATAGAACTCATCGCCGATTTCAAGAAAAAAGTGAAAGACGGTCAATTCTCACAGGAAGAGGTCATTGAATTTATTGAAAAAATGGAGGATATGATTATTCAAGTAGAGATGACCAATCAAATCAATAGTAGACTTCAGCACACTTTACTACGAGCAAATAGAAAAATAAAGCAACTGTCCGAGCTTGCCTAATTAGCAATTTTATCTTTTTTTCTTATTGAGATTACTCCTACTCCCGCAATAACAATCACCGTTCCTAAAATTTGTAATCCCGTAATAGTCTCATTGAGATAAATACTAGCTAAAACTATCGTACTTATCGGTCCCAAGCTTCCCACAATGGCAAAGTTGGATGACCCCAAACGTTTGATAGCCTCAGAAACTAAGTAAGAAGGGATTACAGTTGAAACAGTAGCCATTAATAATCCCAACCCATATACCTCTGCAGAGTAAGAAAATGGATCATCGGGACTAACCAGTAAAAAATGTACAATCACACAGAGTGTACTGATGACCATGGTATAATTCGTTAAAGCCACAGGTCCAAACTTAGGCACCAACTTCCCAAGCCCTATTAAATAACAAGCATAACACAGCGCGCTTAAAAAAATTAACGATGAACCGATCACCACATCGCGTTGATCTTCGATATTTATCTCCGCAACAAAAGCTATAACAATACCCAAATACGTCAATCCTATAGAAATAAGTTGCTGACGTGAAATGGCCTTCCGAAAGACGATCCAGGAAATAATTAAAACTAAAGTAGGGTAGACAAACAGAATAAGTCGTTCTAAGCCCGCTTTTATGTACACCAAACCTGCAAAATCAAAGTAACTGGCTAGGTAATACCCAATAAAACCCAAGACTACGATCCATAGGTAATCCTTTTTCTGGACCATTTTAGGATTTTCGGGTTTTGTGAACAGCATCATAATCAAGTAAACCGGAAGTGCGAAAAGCATTCGCAACATGAGAATAGGTACCGGGGAGATACCGTGCTGATAAGCTAACTTCACCATAATCGCTTTAGTGGAAAACATAACTACTCCAAGGACAGCTAAGAAGATCGAAACAAGGTGTGAATAACGCATCTATTTGAAAACTTACCCGCCAAAGCTAAGGAGATTAATAAAACCAATTAGCTTTACAGCACAAAGAAACGACTGTTTTGAGAAAGTTGAAGGGAAGACTATATGCTATTTATGTACTCATTGTTTTTATAACTGGGTTCTTGTTTTTTTTACCCCTGTTTCTGCTTGGGGCATATTTCAAAAGGTTTCGCCGCCTGGCCCTAAAATGTAATTTTATTTGGGCGCGTATTTTCTTTTTTTTCGTCTTCTCCTATCGGGCGAAATGGCATTTTAAACCCGAAAAAGGCAAGCAGTATATTTTTTGCCCTAACCATTTCTCCTTCATGGACATCCCTGCCATGAGCTTATGCCCTGCTCCCTTCCTTTTCGTTGGCAAAAACTCTATCTCTAAAGTCCCGCTATTCGGCTTCATATATCGAAAAACCCACATCACTGTGGATCGTAAGAGCTTGAAGAGCAAGTACGAAACTTTTCAAAAGGCCAAGCAAGCACTTGACGAGAATCTCAGCTTGTGTATATTTCCGGAAGGAGGAATCGCTTCCAAACAAATCCCACAGCTGCATCGGTTTAAAGATGGTCCATTCCGCATAGCTATTGAGAAGCAGGTAGAAATAGTCCCCGTAACAATTCCCTACAATTGGCAAATAATGCCTGATGACAACAGCTACCGTATTTTCCCTAAAAGAGGAGAAATCATCTTTCATAAACCCATCAGCACAAAAGAATTTACACTGGATAACGTTGACCAGTTAAAAATCAAAACCAAAACCGTTATCGAAGAAGAGATCTCCCATCACTTCCCAATCAGTGATAGGCAACTGACTGAGTAGGTTATCGTCAATAACATCTTCCGAGATAGTGTGTGAAAACTAGAAACTGGATAGATTTGTGGTTACGGAAGTTTTTGAGTCATGAAAATTACAGGAGATAGCGTAAGAAAGTTAGCGCACCTAGCGAGATTAGAGTTTGACCCTAAAAGTGAAAAGGAGATGATTTCAAGCATGGAGAAAATCCTTACCTGGGTCGAAAAGCTCAATGAAGTGGACACTGATGGTATTGAGCCGCTAACGAACATGTCTTATGAGATAAATCGATTTCGCAAAGATGAGCCGGGCGAACACTTGCCACGTGAAAAAGGTTTAAAAAATGCTCCTGATAAAAATGATGAGTATTTTAAAGTTCCTAAAGTGATTGAATAATTAATGATATTCCCAAAATATCTGGACCAATGGTCAACTGGCCATCAGGTCTTATACAAATCCCTGTTTATACTGCTGATCATCGCAGTTTCAGGTACTGTCGTTACGCACTTCTACGCCGAAGAATGGGCGATCAACTGGAATATCCAAACCCAATCAGAAACCAAATCCGTTGACATATTAGAAGTCCCAACAAGTTTTGGCACTTCATTGGGATTACCGGCAGATGTATACCTCACTTCTCAAAAATTTAATCCCGGTCCCATCCAGTATGATATCAAGCTACAGCAGTGGTTTGCTGGTGTTTGTTGGGGGCTTATATGCCTCTTACTGGCATTAGTAACCTATCTATCCAAAAACTGGTGCATTGGCATCACTTCTATATTTATTCTTCTTTTAATGACTTTAAATCTAGACGGACTCCTCCTCTTTGGTGAGCCAAACCGTCTAGGGTTTGGAATAGCTGCCGCAACATTCGGAGGCTTAGCCTATTACTTCAATGTATTCAATCCTCAGGTTTCACTTTTCATAAGGTTCCTATCTTTTGCTTTTTTAAGCGCCCTATTGGCCATAGCTATATATTTATGGGCTGAGGTCCAGTTGCCTCTATTACACCTTTCCGTGCATACTTATGGTATCACGTTGACACTTTCAGTAGTACTCGTACTTCTAGTATCTCAAGAAATTGTGCATGGCATACTTAGGCTCACAGGACTTTCTACAAATAGTGAATATCTGAAGCATTTTTTAGTTTTTACAGTTGCCTATTTGGGTAACCTATTACTGCTGTATTTCGAAAAACAAATAGGTATAAGTGCGATCCCCACATTACTGGTCTTGTTAATTTCTGTCTTTACATCACTATTCATTTGGGACAAACGGGATAATCATACTAGTCATGTGGTGAGCATGCACCCATATGGAAATCTTATGGTGGTAGTTCTCGCCTTAATCACCACAGCTTTTATCACCTTTCATAAGCTGACACTCAATGACCCAGTCTTAGAGGGGTTTGAGCATTTAACGTTATGGTCACATATGGCTTTTGGTACTGCTTTTCTTATTTACATACTGTATAACTTCTCGGAGCCTCTTCGTAAAAACCTTAAGGTTTACAAAGTTGTATTTCAGGAAAACCGATTGCCCTATTTTAGTGCTAACCTCATTGGTGTCGTTGGGCTGGTAGCTCTGGTCATGTATTACAACAGAGACCCGTACTTTCAGGCGATTGCTGGCTATAACAATTTAATGGGGGATTACCAGCAAGCATTGGGACGTGATCATCTTGCGGAACAATTCTACGAAGAGAGCGCTGTTTATGGCTATCGAAATCATAAAGCGCACTACCAGCTTGGTATTATGGCTGAAAAGAGCCGAAACGAAGAGAAGGCCCTCACATTTTACCAAGATGCTATAAGAAGGAACCCTACGGTTGCGAGCTATGCAAAAACAGCTGATTTACAACAACAAATAGGTCAGTTTTTTGAGCCTGTTTTCACCCTGAACGATGGGGTTGGTCGATTTGCAGATCACCGACTAGCGAATGATTTGGGTTTATTATACGCTAAGTCTCACCTTGCTGATTCTGCTTATCACTATACCAAGCTTTCTAATGATGATATATCTAAAGCTAATCAACTTTATGTAGCGGCCAAAAACAATCTAGCTTTGGATACAGACCCCTCCACTTCCCCAGACTTTGTTTACCAAACAAATAGTTTAGCCTACTTACTCATAAAGCAAGATACGTCAGGAACACTTTCACTAAACCCTTCAGGTTATTTACCGCAGATTAACAATTTTGTTTTACATAAACTATTCAAAAAAGAGTCTGAAGACTTATCTAAAATCACTGATGGCAATGAAAGGACTCAGTTTCTAAATGCACTTATTGATTACTTCCAAGGTCATGTCTCGAGTGCTGTAGCTTCGCTTATTCAACTCGCTCATTCCTCTAGCGAGTTCCCAGGATACTATCACTATACGCTAGGAGTAATTGGGATGAACGAAAAGGCCTTCACGTTCGCCTCTGAGCATTTTGAAAAAGCACTGTTAGAAGACTATGCAGCACACAGTGCTTTTGCCTTAGCGTCTTTAGAAGCAGCTACCCCGATACCGGAAGATTATGCAGGTCAAATGGACCAAAAGTGGATGAAGTATAAGGACTATTCTCTTACAGACCTGTACACACTTACCGATGATAAGCTAAAGGCTGAAATATTGTGGGCGAACTATAGACACATTGAGCAAAGTAATCTAATTCAGTTGACGCATACGATCAACACTCCGATACTCAAATCTCGAGTACTTGACCAAGTGACGAGATGGAGGGTAGAGCAAGGGGATATATCCTATTTCGAAGAGATCCCAAATAATGAACTGGTGAGAGATGTTGATAGAGCAATGAACCTGATGCAAGAACACCCTGAGAAGTTGTCCTTAAAAGACAGCAGCACCTTGTCATTCGCTGCAAAAAGCAACCCTTTTGATATCACCAGCATTTTAAAGTATATCAATATTCTAAATCAAGAAAATAAGGTGGAAGCCGCATATGCCGTGCTCAACCAAGCATATCATCTGTATCCTCAAAGCATTATTCTTGAGCAGCTTTATGGACTGCAATGCTTAGCGATGAAGCTAGATAGTCATGCTTTCGAGGTATTTCAAGACTTGTCGCTAAAACTGGATCAAGACAAATTCGAGCAGTTTAAGCGATACTACCAACAAGCAAAGGTCAACTTAGGATACTACGACGCAGGTTGGTAGTCAGCAAGCTTTACGTCCAACACAGCGTCTTTTGATATTTGGTAAAATTCTTCGTGGATATTAAAAGGAGTTTCATTTTCAGCTGGAGAAATCATGCTATACGTTCCGTCCTCGTTCATTTCAAACGTATTCATGTTATCCCTGAGGTTATACGCTAAAATATTAATGATCTGCTGCCGCAACAGGTTATCCGTTACCTTAAACAAAGACTCGATTCTTCTTTCGAAACTCCTTACCATCACATCTGCGCTACCCGAATACACCTCCGGCACACCCGCATTGTGAAAGTAATAGATTCGACTATGCTCCAGGTAATCTCCTACAATAGACCTAACCCTTATGTTGTCACTTAACCCTTCTCTCCCAGGACGCAGACAGCAGATACCCCGAACAATAAGGTCTACCTGTACACCAGCCTTTGATGCTTCGTATAAGGCTTCAATGATATCTCTATCTTGGAACGAGTTCACTTTGATCACCACGGCGGCAGGTTTCTTCTCTTTCTTATTGGCCAATTCTCGATTAATCAAAGCAATAAGGGTATTCTTCATCTCCCTTGGTGCTGTCACCAGGTTGTCATACTTCTCCGGAAATGAATGACCAGTAATCGCATTGAAGAACTCAGAAACATCATTGGCTATCGTATTGTCAGTGGTCAATATCCCGAGATCTGTATATAACCTCGCCGTAGATTCATTGTAATTACCACTTGACATATGGACATACCTACGAATCACACTGCCTTCTTTACGAACAATCTGAAGGAGCTTAGTATGTGTTTTTAGCGAGCCAACGCCATAAACGACAAAACATCCCGCTTTTTCAAGCTTTTGCGCTTCGATCATATTATTTTCCTCATCGAATCTTGCCTTCACCTCAAAAAGCACGGCGATGTGTTTACCATTCTCAGCAGCTTTCAACAGCGCAGCCGTAATTCTAGAGTTTTTGGCCAGTCGATAAATGGTCAATTTAATCGACAGCACTTTTGTATCCTCAGCAGCCATGTCTAACAACTCCAACAATGGCTCTATCGTGTTATATGGATGATGCAGCAATACATCACGCTGACGTAGCACAGTCCAAAGGTCCTTTTCCGGATAGTCGAAAAGACTAATGGCCTTAACAGGTTCCTTTGATTCTGGGATGAACTCCTGAAAGTCCTTATGACCAACAATCTGCCACAAGCGCGTGTAGTCAATAAGTGCTGGATTTCGTGCTTTGAATACGTTTAGTGGCTCTATTTCAAACTTATCAATCAAGTGCTTCAGTAACCACTTATCAAAATTACCCTCGATTTCAAGTTTTGTGATTCTCCCAGTTTTCCGAGTTCGAAGCTTTTGCTTCATCTCATCTAAAAAGTTATACTCGATATCATCCAACTCATCAATATCGAAATCTCCATTTCGTGTGATTCGAAAAAGGGACGAGGAAAGAATCTCTACATTCCTAAACAGCTTGTGGATCTGGCACCTAACGACCTCTTCTATGGGCATAAAGGCCACTTCATTTTCCCTTTTAATCTCGAAAAACCGAGGTAAATTCTGAGGGATTTGAATGAAAGCCATTTTCTTCTTCTCCTTAGGCCCAGCGTTTTTGGTGACCACCCCAAAAATCAGGACTTTGTTGTTTAACACCGGAAAAGCATGAAAGCTATCATATACCATGGGTGTAAGCATCGGGAAAACGGTTTCTCTAAAGTACTTTTTCGCCTGTGACAACTCCTGATCGCTCAGATCTCCTATGCGTACTATCTTCAGGTGATGCTCATCAAATAGCGGTAACAGCTCTTCACTAAATACACGGTGTTGCTCCTCAAATAAGTCCTGGAAGGACAAAAGAAGCTTATTCTTAAAGGGTATGGACCGCAGACCGCAGTAATCAATTCTCTCCCGACCATAGTCAATGTAGTTATACAAGTTTCCAACACGGATCATAAAAAACTCATCGGTATTGGATGCGGTAATGGCCAGGAACTTAAGTCTTTCAAAGACAGTCCGAGACTTTTTCTTTGCCTGTTCCAAAACACGTTCGTTAAAGCTTATCCAGCTAAGGTCTCTACTGATCAGGTCACTTTTGTATATCTGTTCTGCGTATTTACTGTTCATCCGGAGGTTTGATTAGGAGTTGATCACCATCGCGAAGTTACGATAGGATAGGTCGCAAAAAAAGAAAGGTCGCCTGTTCGGCGACCTTAATAAATGTTTGTGTATTGGTTAAGCTTTAAAAGCTACCGCAAATTTACTTCAAATTATCAAGAACACTCATGACTTCTTTCACATGACCGCGTGAAGTTTCAAGAAGTGCTTTCTCCTCTTCATTCAACTGAAGCTCTATTACTTTTTCAATACCGTTTTTACCTAAGATAACTGGCGCTCCTAAGTAGCAATCATCGATACCATATTCCCCTTCAAGCTTAACACATACTGGGAAGACTCTTTTTTGATCTCTAACGATGGCTTCTACCATTTGAGCAGCGGCAGAACCAGGAGCATACCAGGCAGAAGTACCCATTAGCTTCACTAGTTCTCCTCCTCCAGTTTTCGTACGCTGGATGATAGCATCAAGCTTATCTTTTTCAATTAACTCAGTAACCGGTATACCACCTACGGTTGTATATCTAGGAAGTGGCACCATGGTATCTCCATGACCACCCATGAGCACAGCTTGAATATCTTTAGGAGAAACATCAATAGCTTCTGCTAAGAAAGCTCTATATCGTGCTGTATCTAGTATACCCGCCATACCCATAAC
>CAYMST010000155.1:0-11597 GCA_964393115.1 uncultured Roseivirgaceae bacterium
CTCCTTCTCTAAACTACTTTGCGATAAGGAAGCACTTTTGGTTAAGAACTCTTTTATCTTGTCTTGGGTAATGTTCATCTTGACTAAATTCTTGAGCAAAAATAAATATTTCAACAAATATTTTGGTCTCAGAAATGAACTTTGGTTCACTTTCTGATAAATACTAATTCTAAGGAATTCTATTTATTATATAGGCGAATTTTTTGCAACAAATCCTTAATAATCAATGATTTATAATGGATATATGCGCCATAAGTCCTTCTCATAGTAGCCATAAGTCCACTTTTTAGTAGCCGAAATACCGTTTGAAAGTAGCCATAATACCTCTGAATTTGATGTAAAAAAGGTAGCCATAAGTCCATCAGTAAGCGTCTAAATTAGTAGCCAGTATTACACCTAAAGTAGCCATAACTCCTTTTAAATAGAGTTTAACTACCTTTTTTCACTGAAATCAACCCTTTTCGTAGCCGTAACTCCACCTAATGGTAGCCATTAATCCTTCTTAATTAGCCATATTCTAGAATCATTGTTAAATTCTAGTCGTAGCCATATATCCTCCTAATCGTAGCCATAACTCCCTTTAACGAAATATCATTTTCTCATTAAAAATAAAAAAGGGAGCCATTACTCCCTCTAAATAATTTCACTTGTAGCCATAACTCCACCTTATGCCTTATTTATGTCGCTTTATGGCTACTATATAGACTTTTTGAAGATTTTAAGCTGTAGCCATAATTCCCTCTAAAAATAGCCATATGTCCTTCTTAAAGTAGCCAAAAGTACTTCCAAAGTAGCCTTAATATAATTGCTCTCGATAGACTTGACAAAAAACATGGTTGACTTAGCGTGTAATTTCCATATATTTGGTCAGAATTTTCAGAAACTTATGGTCTTTGGATAATAAATGAGTGATATATTAAGATACCCGAATGATTTATTAAAAATCGAAACCGGCCAGCAGTTTCGCCAGCTCTGCATATTTGATGAAAACGGTTCACTTAGAAGTGAATTTACTTCACTGAACTCGGCAGTAAGTCAGGTGATCAAACTTAATGAAGGTGATCAACGATTTTCGATATTATTCCCATCAGACATAAGCGATAAAATTCCTGATAAAGTTAAGAAACAAATCAGTACAGAAATCTCAGCAAGTGAACTGAGAGTATTGACTGCCGTTTTATCTTTTGCGCAGAGAGCAGGAGCCATGGGAGCTTTACATTATATTGATAAAATTAACAGGGCCTATTTTGAATTTATCTTTACGAACTCGCGGGGCTTACCAAAAATAAAAATGGCGCTTACGATAAGCATCAAAAAGAAATCGTGAGAGATGCCCTGTCTAGTTTGGATAGAAAAAGCTTTTGCATTCCGGTGAGAGATAAGCAAGATCGTATTACATCTATCAAAGTAGACCGCTTAGTGCAAATTCATGACTTTGAAATTTGGAATCAATCTGAGGTCATAGAAAAAAACCAATATTTTAAACTTACTATACACGCAGTCTTCTTTGAGCATTTTAAAACTTCGAAAAGAACTTACTTTCATTTACCCGCAGATATTAATAGACGATTGAGAAGCCTTACGAAAGGTCGTCCAAACGCAGGAGTTGAATTATTTATAAAACACCTCTATCAGGCATTGCATTGTTCAGAAGAAAATAAGGTGTCCTATTCCTACAATAAGTTGTGTGAAATAATGAATCTATTCAGACATCTTAAAAACAAACACCACAGTAGAATAAAGACTACGATTACGAAGGCGTTAGATACAGCCATACGCATTGGTTTGGTAGAAAGTGTTGAAGAAAGTAAAACTCAATATGGGATGCCAAAGTACGTTATCTATTTCAAATCGGAGGTTAAAGAAAACCTTAGTTTAGTTGCTTAATTCTCTATTCACGCGACTTTCTGGTTAAAAATCAGATGTTCTTGTGTATTTATTGCTTTAAAGTCGAATAATTGGTGAGAAACGCAAAAAAAACAGAAGGATTTTAGTTTTAGTTAAAACAACTTTGTTGCCGTTTTTAAAAAATCTAGTATGCGGTATTTGAACCTACTTATCTTTTTTCTTTTTGCTGGAATAACAGTGACTTCTTCTGCTCAACCTAAGTCGGGCGACGTCTACAAAGAATATTCTTGGACCAATACAAAAGGAGATTGTGGTGGCACACTTAGAGTTGGTGGTGATTTAGGCTACAGGAAGACAAAGATGGTTAAGGGCTATCAAGGTGACGGAAGTATTCTTTTTGATCAAGAAGTTTCTTTGAAAAATGCTATACGTGCAGAATTGATGGTGGAAAAAATGCTCTGTCATGGTAGAACTACTGGTCTTCGTATACAGTTCAATGATAAAGACTGGATTACAATTAAAGAATCTGACTATATCCCTTCTCCACAAACCGACTATGCTTACAGTGCCAATCTAGTAACACCGGTTGCATTGGATCAACTAAAGAAAGGACAGAAAAACACCTTTAAATTTCAAGTAGACACTGCAGACCATTGGTGGCCACAAAATCTAGTTTACGGAATGATATTGCGGGTATATTATGACGTAGATATCAAATCACCAAAGATATTTGAACCGACAAAAGGTGAAAAGTTATCGGAAAATGTAGAAGTTAAGCTTTCGAGCTCTAATGAGAATATTTCTAAAGTTGATTTCATAGCACATTATGAAGGAGTAAACTTCAGAGGCGATGGTAATTATCATCAATGGCAATATCAATATCACAAAGCTAAGATCAATCACCATATAGGTACAGCCACCACTGCTCCTTACTCCGTAAATTGGGAAACGGGATGGATACCGGATCAAAAAGAGAAAATGAAATTAGCCGCATTGATCCATTACCAAAATGGTTATATCCAATTTAGCGATGTTGTGGAAGGGTTGACATTGGATAGAGAGCACATTAGTGTTGAACTATGTAAACCTTATGATGTTCCCATGACCTGGTTTACACGAAAATCTGCTTTTCAGCAAAAGGTTGAACTAAAAGGTGACATAGAAAAAGCTGTCGAAGCTAAAATGATATTTAGGTCATGGAGTCCAGGATACTTAAACGGTGTATACGTTAATGATTTTGTAGCCCTGACTCGAAAAGGACCGAAGTATGATTATTATGTTGTTGAAGAAGCGCTCGATGAGACGGTCATGCTGAAAAAAGGTGAAAACATTATAAAAACGGCCCTTACACCGAAATACAACGGTCATGGTGTTCATGGAGCAGAAATTTTATGGCCCGGCATCATGTTTTTAGTCAAATACGATAATACTAAAAAATCTGCGCACTAAACACACGATTTCCTTTACATCTAGCACCCTATTAAAATTTCGTTTTCAATTCGATATACGCTTTAAAAGCCCAAACTAATGAAGAAAGCACTCTTTGCAGCATTTTTGATGCTCCCATTAATCTATACGACCGCACAGGTAAAAATTGATACCTGGTCACATGAAATAATTGACTCTACTAGGACTACGTGGGGTGGTGAAGACTTTCGTTTTCATTGGATTCGTCCATTCGGTATAGACCATTCTGATCTTAATAAAGATGGTTATCAAGATGTTGTGTCGGGTTGGTACGCTTATCTTAACCCTGGTAACGATGTAAATAAGTCTTGGCAACGTATTTTTTTAGGAATAAAAGCGGATGCGGTTTTAGTTACCGATATCGACGGTGATGAGTATGTCGACATTATTGCTCAGGCATTGCCCGCTGTTTATTGGATAGAGGCCGATAATATAAGTGGTACTTCATGGAAAGCGAAGCAAGTTGGAGACCTTCCTAGAACCGGTCATTTCAATGGACAAGGTTACGCGAAGGCTAATATTTCCGGTGATGAACAAGAAGAGATTCTTTTAGCTGTACATGGAGGCATCTATGCTGTTGAGTTACCAATGAATCCCGAAACAGAGGATTGGACATGGCACAAAATAGCTGAAACGGACTCCGATGAAGGATTTGCATTGGCTGATTTTGATGGTGACGGAGATAATGATTTGGTATGTGGAGATAAAGGTACTAAACCAACTGAGAATGGAAAGTCCTTTCATTATACAGAAGTTAAACTTTTTACCAATCCTGGAAGCCTTGATAAAAGCTGGTCATCGACAAAAGTTGGTGAAGTAATATTTTCTGTAGATAGAGTGAGTGCTGGAGATATTGATGGAGACGGAAAGCCGGATATTGCCATCTCGGAAGAACGATATCCTGGTAAAGAACCGGATTCACATTTATTTTGGTTTAAAAATACAGGTGCTGAAAATTGGGAGAGAAACTTAGTAGTAACTCAATACTCTATGAATAATTTAGATTTAGCTGATATGGACGCTGACGGGGATCTAGATATTGTGACCAATGAACATAAAGGCCCAAACTTATCGACTCAAATATGGATGAATAACGGAAAAGGTGTTTTTAAAAAACAACATGTTTTTTCAGGTGCGGAAATGCATTTGGGAGCGAAGGCTGTAGATATCGATGCTGATGGTGATTTGGATATCATTGGTCAGGCTTGGGACAACTTTAAGTATCTCCATGTTTTCGTTAATAGCAGCAAGAAAAAATAGTTTTTCTTGCTTGAAAAATTATGATCCCTAAGTTTTCTTGATATTCTAAATCGACTAGTATAAAATCCAACTATGCGTATTTTTTTGATTTTCTGTTCTTTTGGAATTTCCCTTTTCGGATGTACCAATAGTGGAAAAATAGAAGTTGAAATCAATGAAGAAACTTCGACTTCAGGAGTTGCATATTTTAAGATTAAAACGAAAAATGCGACCTATCTATATGAAAAGCAGGCAGGTGGATTTGCTTCCATAATCGATAATAATGGTATTGACTGGATTCAATTTCACAAATCCGATAGTGGTGCAAAGTTCCCCGCTTCGGCTGCTGCTGATTATAGGGGTCTGCCGAATTTAGTACATAAAGGAAAAGATAGTGGCTGTGGACACCCTGGATTTCAGAAAATGTCTTCAGTTAAGATAAATGATCATACGATAAGCTCAACGAGTTTAAGTGGTAAGTGGAGTTGGACATGGATTTTTTATGATGACTTTGCTGAATTGACTATTGATAAAGCGGATACTTCAAGAGCATATTGGTTTTTATACGAAGGTCCAATAGGAGGAAATTTTTCACCGAAAACGCACTTTTGGGGAACCAATAATTTGGAAAAAAACATTTCCGATGCGGATCTTATTAGAGGTTCTCGGCTTACCGGAAATTGGGATATTGTTTATTTTGGGGATCAAAATGTTGAGAATATTTTGTTTCTTCATCAGTTAACGACAGATAAAGCCAAGGATATGATGGCTTATATGGGAAATTCAAAAGAATTAGCCAATGCATCTAAAGACGGCATGGTTGTTTTTGGTTTTGGTAGAAGCCCCATGGCTAAACCGGGTTTAAGTGGACTTAATAGGTTTAGAATAGGTTTTATTGAGACTAAAGACCGTCATCAAGATATTTTAAATGATATAACTTCTAAAAAAATATAAGATGAAGTTAAGCATACCTCACTTTTGTATTGTCGTATTAGCATTGATTTTACTGAGTTGTAAAGCTGAACAAAATAACAGTATTAGGCTTTGGTATGGTCAGCAACAGACTTTTGGAACTAATGGAAACCCTCAACGTCAGATAAATGTCTTAGGTAATCTTGAAAACTATCAATTAGGTGATACCCTGTATTTTGTGTTGAATAGTGAAATTGAAAAACGACATCTGACATTAGGCAGTGACTCTCATCGATTAGCATTGCCAGGTGATTTTAATATTGAGATTGATCGAGTTGATTTAGTTGTTGGGGAAAATCAAATTAGAATAACACACGAGCGCCAGGAAAAAACGATAGGCGAGAAAGAAATTATTGTTAACTATCTTCCTGCTGAGAAACCGTGGCCGCTGCCGTATTCAATTAAATGGTCCGAAGTGAAGAAAATTCAAGATGTCGTTCAGGTTGTTGATGGACAGTGGCAAATTACGGATGAGGGGATTAAGACCAAAAATAAATATTATGACCGTTTCTTTGCGGTAGGAGATTCTACCTGGAAGAATCTAAAAGTTAAAACTAGGGTTAAACTGCATAGCTTCACTGTTCCTTACAAAGCTCCCCCGTCTTACAATGTTTCACATTTTGCAATAGCGTCATTATGGCCTGGTCATAGCGTTGATGGACGACAACCAAGTCGACAGTGGTACCCTCTTGGCGCAACCAGCGAATTTCGATTGGAGGCAAACCACCAAAACAGTCGCTGGAGAATATTTGATGGACTTTACTTTTATAAAGAAGCATCGAAAGAGGAATATCGTACTATTGAACCTGAAACATGGTATAGTATTATTCATCAAGTCGAAGAAGTAGGAGATTCTATTCGGTATTCCGTCAAACTATGGAGAGATGACATTCCAGAACCTAAAACTTGGGATTTGATAGCTTTAGAAAAGAAAAGCTATCCTGAAACAGGAAGTGTTTGTTTTCTTGCGCATAATACAAACGTTACTTTCGGGGACATATATATATCACCGTTGTATTAAGTTCCTGAAGAGGCCTGTTTGCCACATCATATTTTACAATAATGATTGATTCGTTTAGATCATTGAATTTTTTTCATCTTTTTTTGAGTAGAACATTCACGGGTATTTTATCGATTTGTCAAACTGACTGTGTTTAAATCGTCTTGCATTATCAGTGATTATGATTGGTCGAAGAAAGATTTAAAATCGTGCAAAAACGCGTACAATTGTATCTAGATTGTTTTTATTTCGAAAAAAAGAGAAAAAATAAAAAAATAGAAGTGGCCACGGTAGCTATAAATTATACATTTGATCAGCTATTTCGTTATTGATATGAAATAGTATTTCTGATTATCCAGCTTGGTTCGACTCGAAAATCGGACGAGTGAAAATTAAAATGATAAACATGCATAAATTAATATTTACGTTATTTACGGTTATATTTTGTTATTCTTCATTTGCGCAAGTCAGCGTTAATGGATTGTCTGCTCCGGTAGATATTTATCCAGAAATGGCGGGATTTAATAATAATACAGCTACTGCATTCAATCCATGGGCTCAAACGAATAATAGAAGTTCTTGGGCTCAGTCCGGCGCACCTTTGATTAGGTATCCAGGTGGTACAGTAAGTACGTATTGGAATCATAGATTAGGAAAGTTATTTGGTATAGGTGACGAGATTGATATTACTACTGGTAATACTACCGCGACATTCGTAGATCGACACCATACTATTCAGTGGCTATCATCTGCGTTCAGGCAACCGAATACAGTACCTGATTTAGCAAAATTATATAAAGATGAAGCTGTGGACATAGAAGTAATGTTCGTCCTCAATATGGTAACTCCTGGTGCTGATTATTTTAAACTACTTTGGAATAGAGAGGTTAATCAAACGCCCCTGTCTGATGATTGGTGGGCGATGATGGATATAAGATATGAAAATGCATTAGTGATGCTTGAAAGAGCTGAGGAAAACGATATACCTGTGAAATTTATAGAATTTGGTAATGAATATTTTTTTGGACAAGGTCCTTCAGGCCCGGGTGCTGTTGACGATCAAACACGTACGGGTTCCAAGGTAGAGCCGTATTCTGCCGGTTCATCAAATGATGCTTCGATAATGGGTGCATTTCCTGGAGATGGAAGTCATTACGCGGATGCTGTTAATAATTGGGCCGCAAAGCTCAAGGATCGTTTCCCAAATGCTAAACTTTGTGCAATTGGTAGCGATGCCGATCCTAGTAGGAACATGGCCGCTAGACGGGTGGAATGGAACGAAAAGGTAGTTTCTAAAGTGGATAAGAATCTTGTTGAAGCTGTTTCTTTTCATATATATGGTAGGAATGGCTGGAAACTACCAAGTTCTGGCTCTGCCCTTATTAATAGGATAGAGGAAATAAATGAAATCTGGGAGGAGGATAGTGCTCATTCGAAAATGCCAAAAGACTTTGATTATTGGTTTACCGAATTTGATTCTCATGAGAAGGAGGAAAAAACATGGGCGGCTGGACTTATTACTTCAGCTCAGCTATTGAATTGGGTAAAAAATGGAAATATGGGCTTGGCCGCTTTTCATCAGTTTGATAACGATTCTAAAAGGAATAACGGAGGGATATCCGCTTTTGGTCGCGCATACTCTTACTTGGGTAGAGCAGCCGGTGGTAGTACTAAGGCCAGAAGATTAAAGTTGGATGGTACAACCACACTAGGTAGTCATACAGATGATGTACAAGGATGGGAGTTTTTTGAGAACGAAAGTAATGTCAGCCGATATATGATGATCAACTACAGTTCTTCAGAAAAAACGGTTAACATCAGTTCAATTGGAGGGCTAGATAATAAAAAGTATTTTCTAACAAGCTCAGGATTATCGTCAACAAATGATCCAGGAGAGCAAGAACTTGATATAAGTTCAGAAATTACTATGCCTCCGTATAGTATAATTCGTTTCGAAAGTGATCCAATTCCTACTCCGTTTTTGAGTTTTACTTATAACGGTAACAGAATTAATTCAGGAGACTCATTGACATTACCTAACGTTGAAGTGGAGTTCACGGAACCGGTAGTTTTCGAATTTAGTGTAAGTAATGTTGGACTTGAGGATCTATTACTTAATGGTGATCCAAAAGTAACACTTGAAGGTACAACGACGAATACTGTAGAATTAAGTATTACTGATCTCTCTAGTCAGTTGAAAACAAATGAATCGACGACATTTACCGTTTCTGTAAGTCCAGATGCTATTACAACTGAACGTTTTTCACTATTGATTCCATCAAATATGGAAAGTAGTCCGTTCCGTGTGAATGTGAAAGTAGATGTCGATATTAAAAGGTTCGCCACCTTGAAAGTTACTGATGGTACAGATACATTGGTGAACGGTGCAAACTTAGATTTGGGTAATGTTATTACTGCATCAAATGATATGATAGTATCATTTGATCTATTTAACAATGGAAACAAAACCATGACTATTGAGACTGTTGATATATCTGGAGATTTTACAGTGGTGGAATTTGATAGTTCCATACCAAGTGAAGGTAAAGGTTTGTTGAAATTGGCTTTAGATAGAAGTGTACTTGGATCAAAGTCTTCTCAATTTATTATCCGTTCCGATAGCGAAGTGGATGGAATTTTCACGTATGATATCGAGGCTGAGATTGTGGCTGGACTTGCGGCTATTATACAAATAGGATTCGATCAGGAACTATTAAACTTTGGAGATACTTTGGATTTGGGTGATTTTGCATCACCACCATTAACATCTGAGTTTTTTCAAGTAAAGAATATTGGGAACGAACCGTTAGCGATGACTGATATGACCGTTTCGGGAGATGTTGCGGATTTCAAACTGGATTCTAGTTTATTTAGGACAGATGTAGTAGCTGGTAGTTCAACAAATTTGGGGGTTGCTTATGAGCCAGAATCTGGCGGTAGCTCTACGATAAAGATAGTTATAGAAAGTAATGCTGAGGACTTTGAGTTTTACATAACGGCCACGAACAATTATCTTGTAAATTCATCTGCCGATATTCGTACTCAGTCACTTAAAGTTTATCCAACAATTTGGGACGGTAAAAGTATTCACTTAGAAGGTTTTACAGGTAATGCTTCGTTACAGTTAACTAGTATGAGTGGTCATGAAATCAAACACATGAACGGTTATAGAACAGATTTGGAAAAACTGCTTACCGAAAGTGTACAAGTGATCAAATCGGGTATTTATCTGATTAATTTACAAACAGAAAACACATCAAAGAGTTTTAGATTTATAAAATATTGACGGTTCACAACAATGTCTTAATTTTAATCTTTGCAGTTATCTTAATGGGCTGCAAAGATGAAATGGCTACTAACCATACAACAAAACCTAATATAATATTTATTTATGCTGATGACTTGGGATGGTCTGACTTAGGTTGTTACGGTAACACTTATCATAGTACGCCAAATATTGATCGGTTATCCAATCAAGGCATAACATATACAAATGCATATGCTCCTGCGCCCGTATGTTCACCGGCAAGAGCTGGAGTTTTTTCAGGTCAATATCCGGCCCGGTTGGGCCTAACTGACTGGATACCAGGCCACTGGAGACCCTACGAGAAGAAATTAGCAGTTATCAATAGAACTCAATATTTGCCTTTGGAAGTAACTACCCTAGGTGAAGCCATGCAACAAGCCGGATACACAACGGGTTATTTTGGAAAATGGCATTTAGGTTATGATGATAAATACGCTGTAGAAAACCAAGGATTTGATCAAGTAGTACGATTCTCCAAAGGAGGGACTTACTGGAAACTACAAAATAGATTATTTCCACCTCAACCACAATTAGCAGATTCTGCGTATCTAACAGATGTACTTACTGACTTTGCGGTTGATTTTCTTGAAAGGAATCAAGATTCTACATTTATGTTGGTGGTCTCACATTTTGCAGTTCATTTACCATTGGAGGTTCCTGACTCCATCTTAAATAATTATTTAAGCAAGCCCAAGACGGAGGAGGTCAATAACCCTTGGTATGCTGCCATGTTAGCATCACTTGATAATAATGTGGGTAGGTTGCTTAAGAAGGTAGACGAATTAGGATTGGCTGAAAATACGTTAATCGTGTTTTATAGTGACAACGGTGGTTTATATACTCCATATAAACGAGAGTACTTGAAATATACAAGAAATCAACCAGTTACATCTAATGCTCCCCTGCGTGGGGAAAAAGGTAATCTCTATGAAGGCGGTATTAGGGTCCCATTGATCGTGAGATGGCCGAATCATATAGAAGCTGCGTCAGTATCAAATGGAATAGTAAATGGAATAGATTTTTTTCCTACATTTCTTGATTTAGCAGGTGTGAATAATCTTGGTGAACTAAAACTAGATGGCGAAAGCATTGTAGAGACCTTTAAGGATCCTTCTGCTCTAAGTCATCGGACCACGTTTTGGCATTACCCTGTATATCATCACGATTCTCCTGCAAGTGCGGTTCGGCATGGAAATTATAAGTTAATCAAGCATTACCTTGAAAACTCGTATGAACTTTATGATTTATCAGTTGATATCGGAGAGACAAACGATCTAAGCACAAAATATCCTGAAAAACTTAATGAGATGATAAGGCTATTGGAAAACCATCTTAATGGGGTAAATGCTGATCTACCAGAATTAAACCCTAAGTTTAGTCCTGAGTTACGAACGGAATGGGGTCCTCACCCAGATTCGAATAATTAGCTATAGATGAGTGATATGGATTACGAATGGCTATTTTAGATTTAGAATCTGACAATACATCGTTTAAATTGACTTTTTATAATCTCGTTCTACAGAGAAAGTTGGAAGATCTACAAATGCAATCAACTGAATCGTAGATGTATACTTTCACCTTAAGCTAAACCGGATCCCCGATGAGATTGGGTAGTAGTTAAAGTGCTCCCGGCTGGTTTGCAAAATATTAATTTTTATATTTTCAGAGTGTCAGAATATTCGTATTTCACTCTAAAAAAGCTTTGCACATTGCTGAGAAACTCATTGATTAAATTCGATTTATCGCAATCAGTTAACTGTTTTC
>CAYMST010000156.1:0-11503 GCA_964393115.1 uncultured Roseivirgaceae bacterium
GAATAACATCAACGGGAAATAAGCCTAATGTTTTAAAGTTTTGGTTAAGCGCTATTTTATCTGGACCAAGATTAATTTTCACATCCTGACCGAAAACACTGTAACTTATTAAAAATAAAAACGTTAAAGGTGAAAGTTTATTTAAATAATTGGATTGCAGCATTTTGCTTCTTTCAATTTTTTTTTAAATATAACGTTGGTATTTATCGATTTATTTGCTAATTTAAACGAGGAATTACCTAAAACCAAAGTTAAACCAATAAGCAAAGCGGCCAGATAACAATGTTAGACTATTCTAAAACGATCTTGCAAAAAGTTAGCTTCGATAGGCGTCTCTTCGTAAAAGAGCTATTGAAGGCGTTGCAGTATCTGGTTCCAGAAGAGGTAAGGTCTTTGAAGTCTTGGTGTTACCAAAAATTCGGAAGTACCTACCAGATGGAGCTAAACAAATGCTTCAATAAAGAGGAAGCATTGTCCCTTGCAATTTAAAATTACATCCATTCTAAATTAGCCCCGAGCCCATCGGGGCACTAAACATCACTTACCACTTGCGAATCGTACATTCCTGACGAAGCCCGTATACTTAGACCTTTTAACAGGAGACTTTCGAAATACTTCTCTCCAAAGTTCCTCAGTTATTTCCTCCCAATCCTTTTTTGAGAACTCGGACATCTTCTCCTTTGGTTCAAAATTTGGTTCCGCATGCGATTTAGAAAAACGGTTCCAAGGACATACATCCTGACAGACATCGCATCCAAATATCCAATCGTTGAATTTACCTTCAAACTCCCTTGGTATCTGATCTTTCAGCTCAATAGTGAGGTAAGAAATACACCTGCTACCATCTACCACGTAAGGAGTTGGAATAGCATCTGTCGGACAGGCATCCATGCATTTGGTACAAGTGCCACAAAAATCCCCAGTTGGAGAATCTGCCATCAGCGGTAAGTCTAGAATTAGTTCAGCGAGGAAAAAGAAGCTTCCCATCTTCCGGTTTAGCAGTAGGCTGTTTTTACCAACCCATCCAAGCCCAGATTTTGCTGCCCAAGCCCGTTCGTGGACCGGTGCTGAATCTACGAATACTCTGCCCCCTACTTCTCCAATTTGTTCATTTATAGTTAGTAAAAACTGTTTGAGCTTGGCTTTTATGACGTGATGATAATCTTCCCCGTAAGCATATTTGGCTATTTTGTATGAGCCATTCTCTGTATGATCTTCTTTTGGGTAATAATTATAAACAAGGCTGATGACCGATTTAGCACCTTCTACGAGCTTAGTAGGATCGAGACGTTTGTCAAAGTGATTCTCGAGATAAGACATTTTACCTTGAAAACCATTGTTGAGCCATTTCTCAAGCCTTGGCGCCTCCTCCTCCAAAAACGAAGCGGTAGAAACACCACAAAAATCAAACTTCAGATCACTAGCAATCCGTTTGACAATCCTGGTATTATTTTCGGCCTTCAATTCATTAGAAGATGACAAAGTATGAATGCTTAATTAGTCAAAAAGAGTTTGGGTTTGACTAGGTGGCACAATTTTCAAATGCTTATAAGCTTTTGGAGTCGCCTCTCTGCCTCTTGAGGTACGTTTGATATAGCCTTCTTTTATAAGAAACGGCTCATATACTTCTTCCACAGTTTCTGCTTCCTCACTACAAGCCGTTGCAATGGTAGATAAGCCTACTGGACCGCCGTTGAATTTTTTAATAATGGTCTCTAGTATTCGATTATCCATTTCATCGAGTCCATCGTGGTCTACATCCAGTGCTCCTAGTGCCATTTCAGCAATATCTTGCGTAATGGTTCCGTCTCCTTTTATCTGGGCAAAGTCACGTGTTCTTCTCAAAAGATTATTCGCAATACGTGGAGTACCACGGCTCCTACGCGCAATCTCATAGGAAGCTTCTTCCTTGATTGGAGTACCAAGTATGGTACAGGATCGAGTAATGATACTGCTTAGCAGCTTTGCGTCGTAGTACTCAAGCCTGGCATTAATCCCAAAACGTGCGCGCAAAGGGGAGGTCAGCAAACCGGATCTTGTCGTCGCACCAACCAAAGTAAACGGGTTAAGGCCTATTTGCACTGTCCGAGCGTTGGGACCAGAATCCAGCATGATATCAATCTTAAAATCCTCCATCGCAGAATATAGATATTCCTCTACGATAGGATTTAACCTGTGGATCTCATCAATAAATAGTACATCTCCCTGTTCCAAGTTTGTTAACAAACCCGCTAGGTCAGACGGTTTGTCAAGTACGGGGCCCGAGGTTACTTTTATAGAGGTGTTAAGCTCGTTGGCTATAATATGCGATAAAGTGGTTTTCCCAAGTCCCGGAGGACCGTGAAGCAACACATGATCTAGTGGTTCTCCTCTGAGCTTCGCTGCTTGAACGAATATTTTAAGGTTCTCCAATATTTTATCCTGGCCTGTAAAGTCATCAAAACTCAGGGGTCTGAGTGCTTTCTCAAACTCCTTTTCCGGTTGACTCATATTGGCATCATCACCTTGTAGATAATCTTCTCGCATTACCGCAAAATTACTATTGTGAACCCAATGTTGGTATAAGCACCAACAAATTACGGGAATTTAGTGTTGAAGTACATATCTGAGTTATATAATGTATGAAAGGTATAGTTTGTCAGGCACGATTCAACGCATATTTTAACCCTTACTTCTATCCAAGTGGTTTATATTCTAAATTGCGGCTTTTCTTCAGTATTTAACATGAAAGCAAATTTTAGATTGGTCTCGTTGACCATTCTCGGAGCACTTTGTATTTACTTAATTTTCAGGAAAAGGGAGGCTCCTTATCAACACATTCAAGGTACTACTATGGGTACCATCAGCTATAATGTAAAATACCAAAACATTGATGGCAAGTACGCTCTTGATTCTGAAATAGATTCAATACTGGTTCATTTTAACCAGATACTTTCAACTTATATCTCTGATTCTGAGATCTCACAATTCAATCGATCATCAACTGATACATTTCTTATTTCCTCAGATCTCTTTATTCGAGTACTTGAGGAAAGTAAAGAGGTCTATGAAAAAACCAACGGATATTTCGACCCAACAGTGGGGCCATTGGTAAATGAATGGGGGTTTGGCCCTAAAAAAGATCATCAAATTGATTCTGCCAAAGTAGAGCAATTACTGAACTTGGTTGGGATGAATAAAATTAGTTTCGACAACCAATTTATTGTGAAGCTAAATCCAGCCTCCCAACTAGATTTTAGCGCTATCGCCAAAGGATATGCGGTTGACATAGTTGCGGACTATCTATCATCTCTAAAAATAGATAATTTCATGGTGGAAATAGGCGGAGAAGTGCGGTGTTCAGGACTAAGTCCAAGGAAAGCACCTTGGAAGATAGGTATTAACGATCCTTTAGTGGCTAAAGAAGCGGCTTCTAAACTATTTGCTGTTGCGGCATTGACAAACCAGGCAGTGGCTACCTCAGGAAATTACAGGAATTATTATTTCAAAAATGGTCGTAAATACGCACATACCATTGATCCACACACGGGTTTTCCAAGTGAACATAAATTACTGAGTGCTTCAGTATTTGCTTCAGAATGTATGAAAGCCGATGCTTATGCCACTGGTTTTATGTCCATGGGACTAGAAAAGTCATTAGAAATACTAAAAAAAGAAAGTACTATTTCGGCAATGCTTATCTATCAGGACTCCAGCAATAACATGGCTACTTGGGTAAGTGACCGTCTTAAAAACCAGTTGGATCTGAAAGGGCATGAATAAAAAAGAGTGGTTTGGTGAATGGTTTGATTCACCGTATTATCATATCCTATATCGCCATAGAGATAATAAAGAGGCACAACATTTTATTGGTAACTTAATCGAACACTTGGCTCCAAATCAGGATGCCAAAATCCTGGACTTAGCTTGTGGTAAAGGCAGGCATTCGATTTACCTCAACAAAATTGGCTTAAATGTGGAGGGTGTCGACCTCTCCAAGCAAAATATTGCCATGGCTAAGCCATTTGAAAATAGCCGCCTTAAGTTCTCGGTTCACGATATGCGGGAGGTATACAAGTCAAACCATTTCGATTTGATTTTAAACCTTTTCACCAGTTTCGGATACTTTGATACCAAAGAAGAACATGCACAAGCAATTAAGGCAATTGCTCAATCACTGCAGCCGGGAGGAAAGTTTCTCATTGATTTTCTAAATCCCTATGTAGTGGTCAACAATTTGGTTTCGGCCGAAACCAAAGAGATAGATGGCGTTAAGTTCGTGATATCAAGACGGTTCGAAAATGACTTTATCATTAAAGATATCCATATCGAGGATAAGGGGGAGAAACTTCTTTTTCAAGAACGTGTCAAGGCGATAAGAAGAACTGAGTTTTTAAGTTATTTTGAAGCAGCGGGGCTCTCGGTACTAGATCGGTTTGGAAATTATGAACTAGGCTCCTACGAAAAGGAAAAATCCGAGCGACTTATATTTCTGACTCAAAAGGTTTCATAAACACATTTATGCTTAAGGTTTGATGGAGACTGAATTAATCATATTATTCTTATCAACGCTTGTTGCCGGGATTATCCCTATCGCAATACCTAAGTTGCAGCAATATTCTGTTAATTCCTTGTTAGTCTTTACCAGTGCTTATCTATTCTCCATTACCATTATTCATATCCTTCCGGAAGTGTTTCATAATGGTCCTGAAGTCACCATAGGTATCGTCGTATTGGCTGGTTTCTTTTTTCAAGTCATACTTGATGTGTTTTCCAAGGGAATAGAGCACGGTCATGCGCACATTGAAAGTGAAAAAACGTCTCAAAAATACCAGGTATTTCTTCCGCTATACATAGCCTTACTCATACATTCATTGCTCGAGGGAGGAATACTAGAGACCGATGGTCATCATCACGAACATGCGGTAAATACTGTTTTTACCGGATTACTCATTCATAAAATACCTGCTGTTCTTGCATTAACAGGATTAATGATTTCCTTGAAATTTAAAACACAAAAGGCCTTAATTCTTTTATTAATCTTTGCATCAGCCTCACCTATTGGAGCTTTGATAAACGAGCACCTAGGCGTTTTGCTGCATGAACAATCTTCAAATTATCTGGTTGCTTTTGTTTGTGGTAACTTCTTACACATTTCCACAGTCATGTTTTTTGAAATAAATCCCAATCACTCGGAGTTTAAGTTTAAAAAGGCAGCCATTAGCGCACTGGGAGCTCTCTTGGCAATACTTGGGGAATTAATGTAATCTATGATGAAGAACTTATTGTTTATGTTGATGCTGACGGTGAGCAGTACAATTGTTTATTCTCAAGAGTGGAAACTGATTAAAGAAACTCAGGACGGTATACTGGTCTATTCTCGTCCTAACGACCTGAGCTCTTTCCATGAGGTGAGAGCACTAGACACTATTAATTATTCTCTTGATAAACTAATTACGTTACTAACCGACTTTGATAACGTAACAGACTGGGGGTTTAAGGTAAAAAAGTCCAAACTGTTAAGCAGAGAAAATGATACCACATGGGTGGCTTATTATCAAATGGAAATACCCTGGCCGCTAAAAGATCGTGACATGATCAATCGTGTTCGACTCATCAAAACAGATAATGGCGCAAGACTTGAGGCTTCCACAGCATTTGAATATATAGATGAAAAGAAAGATATCGTCCGCATGAAAGTGGCGCAAGGCTTTTGGGAATTTGAAAAGCTTGATGAAAATACCACCTATGCCATCTATCAGTACATCGCTGACCCCGAAGGGATTCCAGCTTGGATCGGAAATATGATGCTAAGCGAAGCTCCAGTAGCTACTTTTAATGGTATGAAGAGGGAGCTTAAGAAGCTATAGACTTATCCTAAAAATTCAATGCATCAGACAGTGGCTCTGCAAGTGCTAAATCAATCGTGCGGCGGTCAATGTCTGTTGCTGCCACTGTCACCTCGAGTTTATCACCAAGCGTAAACATCCGCTTATTGTTTTGTCCAATGAGTCTAAGGTTCTTCTCATCGTATTCATAATAGTCATCATCGAGATCCGTGATTCTAATCATCCCTTCACACTTTGTCTCAACAATTTCAACGTAGATACCCCACTCTGTAATACCCGAAATAATACCGTCAAAATCTCTTCCCAGCATTCCTGACATAAACTCTACTTGCTTGAATTTGATAGATGCTCTTTCAGCATCCGCAGCTTTTTTTTCCATCTCAGAAGAATGAACACATAATTCTTCAGTAACGTCCTTATCAGCTGACTTATCGGAATCGAGGTAATGTTGTAAAAGTCTATGCACCATCATATCAGGATAACGCCTAATAGGAGAGGTAAAATGCGTGTAGTGCGTAAAAGCAAGACCAAAGTGTGCTCGTGGATCAGTGGTATATCGTGCCTTGGCCATAGACCTTATAGCTAGCGACTCTAAAATGTTTTGTTCAGGCTTCCCTTCGATATCCTCCATTAGATTGTTGAGGTGGGATGAAAGGTTGCTACCTTCCAGCTTTACCTTATGTCCAAATTTTTGGGCAAACTGGGTAAATGTATCCAGTTTCTCTGGGTCAGGTTCATCATGCACGCGATAAACAAAAGCCGACTCCTTTTCTTTAGTATTTCGTTTAGCAATAAACTCCGCCACTCGTTTATTGGCCAATAGCATAAACTCCTCTATAAGTTTATGAGCATCCTTCCTAATCTTAGGCACAACCTCAAGCGGTTTGCCCTCTTCATCGAGTCGAAACTTAACCTCAACAGTTTCAAAATTTACCGCGCCATCGTTAAATCTCCTCTTCCGAATTTTCTTAGCGAGTTGATTAAGACACTTTATTTCATCAGTAAAGTCACCTTCACCGGTTTCTATTCGTTCTTGCGCTTCTTCATAGGTAAATCGCCTATCCGAATAAATGATTGTCCGGCCAAACCATTCACTTTGGATGACGGCATTTTCGTCTAGCTCAAAAACCGCCGAAAATGTTAATTTTTCCTCATGGGGCCTGAGCGAACATAGTTGGTTAGATAAGCGTTCTGGAAGCATAGGCACAGTACGGTCAACTAAATAAACAGATGTCGCCCGTTGGCTGCCTTCCTCCTCCACTTTCATTCCTGGCCTCACATAGTGCGTTACATCTGCAATGTGAACACCTATCTCAAAATGCCCGTTATCTAACTTTCTAAACGAAAGCGCGTCATCAAAATCTTTAGCATCAAATGGGTCAATCGTAAATGTTGTGATGTCCCTGAAATCTTTGCGCTGCTTGATTTCCTGTTTACTAATTTCCTCCGATATCTGATCCGCTTCCTGTAATATCTCCTGTTGAAACCTAAATGGTAATCCAAATTCTGCCAAAATAGCGTGTATCTCGGCATTGTTTTCGCCCGCTTTACCGAGGACCTCAGTGATGGTTCCTTCCGGGCTTTTTTTATTGGCATTATGCCATTTATCAATCTTCACGATGACCTTATCAGAATCCTTAGCATCACCAAGCTTCTCAGGGTAAACAAAAATGTCAACGTGTATTTTTTTGTTATCAGCAATAACGAAAGCAAACTTAGGTGACATCACCACGCGCCCGACAAACTCCTCTCTGCCGCGTTTTATGATTCCCTGGACCTTGCCCTCTCGCTTACTTCCTTCCTTTCCACCAGGACTTTTCAGCGACACCTCAACGGTATCACCATCCACGGCATGCATTAGGTCTGTCGTTTTTACCCAAATATCTTCTGATCCATCACTAGGTATGACATAGGCAAAACGAGCATTTACATGATCAACTATCCCATTAAGTAGCTCTGGCTTAACATTTGATGTGAACCTACCATCACTGGTTCTCTTCACTTCCAGTCGATCTTCAAGCTCAAATATGTAATTTGTAATTTGGTTTTTGGTAGACTTATCTCGAGCGGTTGATTTAGCAACAACCTGTTTGATGGTAAAGGACTTTTCAGGATTATCAAAAAACAATCTTCTTACCTTGTCCTTAAAAAAACCAATGTTCAACTTTTTCTTCGCTCCAGATTTCGAGTGGCCCTTTTTCGATTGTCTTCTTTTCCTACTCATTTAATGGCTTGGGTTATATACACTGACCTACTAGTCCAGAAGATTCGTGCCATCTCTTCTTTGCTTTTCAAAGGTAGTCACGAAAAGTTAAGAACAACGAGTTTATGACTATGGCTTATTTCATTCCACAAACTGGATATTTTGCTCCAAAACAGTCGATAGTGCATTTAGTTTCAAATAAACTTGTGCTGTAGCCACAACATCCTGGCAACAGTACTTAGCAATATGTTCTAAGTTTTGATGGATATGATACTGTTCGTTGACCTTACTCCCATCTAAATCTTGTTTACTAGAAGGTATGTTCAATATTGTCGTTAATAGTTCCAAGGAAGTATAGTTTTTCCAGTCACCAAATTTCCACATCTGCAATGTATCCAAATGAGTTATCTCCCAAGGTTTTTTATCGCGTACATCCAGTATTTCAGGTATTTGCATCCCTTGAATCATCAAGCGTCGGCATAGAAATGGAATATCGAATTCTTTCCCATTGTGAGCGCATAACTTCAGGTTATTAGCGTCAAACTTTTCCAAAATAGAAACGAACTCTTTGAGTAAAAGCAACTCATTGTCATTTTGTAAGGCCTTAACTCTAATCGCATAGTCGCCATCTGCTTGTTTTCTCAAGTAGCCAAGTCCAATAACCACGACCTTGCCAAACTCCGCATAAATACCAGCTTTTTGAAAATATGCATCTGCTGGTGAATCAAAGTTGCCAGTAATACGCGTGGACTTTTTCTTCCATAGCTCACTTAGTTCAACAGGTAATTCTGCAAAATCAACATACTGTGAAACGGTTTCAATATCCAAAAACAAGATATTTTCGACTTCATGATCAGTCATGACGCTTCATTGGTAAAAGTATCAAATATGTAGAACGCCTTTTTTATTTAACGTTTCAATCAAAATCATGTTTTCTTCACGAATACTTCCTTCTACAAATGTAAATTTCTTATCCAAAATTTCCTTACCAATGTAATAACTAACCCAGTACTCGTTCGTCATTTCAAATACCTGGGGGTCGATAGGCTCCACCACCTCATACATGAGTGGGTCCAGCTTTTCGATCATATGGCGTAAAGTAGATGTCTTTTTACCATTTTTGGTGGAATACCCCTTAGACGTAATCAGCAGCGTCTCTAGCGGAAAGTTATTTTCGTTGATTATGTAAACGTTCCATGAGTCATCTTGCTCCTTTACGATAGCTAGACTCACACCTTCGACAGGTTTGAAATCAATGTCCTTTTTCATCCAAATATTATCAGTTACCAACGATCAGTGTATAGGGTGTAAACTGATCTAGTGTCAAAACAAATGAAATTCAGTTATTCTTTCAGGTGTATTCGGCTATTTCTACATGATATCACACCGCTTCGACGTATCATGGGCTACTCGGGTAGAATATTATTCATTTCAGCGGTGAATTATACAAAACCAAATCAATGCCGATATAATATCCAGCAACACACTATTCAACCAACTCCTTTGCATAATTAACTCATGCATTCTATACGAATGGGAATTCTAGGTTTACGGTCATTTTAACGAAATAAAGCGGAAACCAAATACTTCAGTCAATCTTTTTAATAATACTTTTTTTACTTCTTCCACGCTAACCTTTGAACCCAATTCTTGTTGAATCGAAGTAACTCCTTTATCTGCAATGCCGCAAGGCACGATATTATCAAAATAGCTTAAATCAGTATTAATATTTAAAGCAAACCCGTGCATCGTCACCCATCTACTTGTGCGAACTCCCATAGCACATATTTTTCTAGGTGCTAAAGAGTCCACATCGACCCAAACACCAGTAAGGCCCTCTACCTTTCCGGCTGGTATTTCAAAGTACTCCAGAGTTTTCATAATACTTTCTTCTAGGTCCCTTAAGTATCGATGGATATCCGTATAAAAGTTTTCCAGGTCCAAAACAGGATAACCTACTAGTTGACCTGGACCATGATAAGTGATATCTCCACCTCTATTCGTGCGAAAGAACTGGACATTTTTCTTTTCTAGTTGTGAATCGCCTAGTAGCAAATGATCTTGATCGCCACTTTTACCAATGGTATACACATGAGGGTGTTCACAAAAAAGCAAGTGGTTTTTTGTGTCCGTAGGAGTCTCTCTAGTTCTATTGGCAACTTTAACTTCTACAATGGACTTTAGGAGTTGCTCTTGGTAATCCCAAGCCTCCTCGTATCCGATTACACCAAGATCTTGATAACTGACTTTTTTATTCGGGTTTTTATTCACGAAATAATTTACTAGAAAAAAAAGAGGTGAAAACAATGTTATTCACCTCAAAAAATTTATACATTTTAATTCATGACAATATGTCCTTAGAAGAGAAGGCTATTTGGGAACGTAAGTTTCCAATAGTTTAAACCCTTCACCATTTGATTCAATAGTCACCTCATCTATTGATGCCGGCACCAATACGGCATCCCCCATACCAATAGTGGTTTCACCATCTTTAAATTTGAGTGTTGCCCCACCTTTGAAGCAGATGTAAATACGAAAACTATCCAAGTCTTCAAACTTTCGGATCACCGAGCCTTCTTTGTACTCCAGCTTATTGGTTGTGAAATACTGGCAAGAAACGAGCTCTGTAGGCGCATTAATCTTAGCATCATATTTGGTCTTATACTCATCGTGGAATGCATAATCTATAGCGTCGAGTGCTTCTTCTACATGCAGTTCCCGCGTGTTGCCTTGAGCATCTTTTCGATCAAAATCATATATTCTGTAGGTAATATCCGAAGTCTGTTGTATTTCGGCAATCATATTTCCTTTTCCAATGGTATGGACTCGTCCTGCGGGTAGAAAAAACACATCGTCTTCCTTAGTATCTTCACTATTCAGAATGTCCATTAACTTTCCTCCATTAAACGACTCCAAATATTTTTCACGGGTCATCTCCTGATTAAAACCAGTAATTAATTTAGATCCCTCATCAGACTGAATGATATACCACATCTCCGTCTTCCCGAATGATTTATGACGTTTTTGACCCAATTCATCATCAGGATGTACTTGTACACTCAGGTCATCATTAGCATCAATAAACTTGATCAAAAGAGGAAAGTCATCACCAAACTTGTCAAAAACCCTATTTCCGACCAAATCTCCTTTATACTCCTGAATGAGAGCTTTAAGATTTTCACCCTTTAATGCTCCTTCACGTACTACAGAAATATTTCCTTCAACGCCTGATACTTCCCAAGTCTCTCCGCAATTCGGTAACGGCTGGAAATCCTTGTTCAGCACAGATTTCATTTTCTCTCCACCCCATATTTTATCCTTAAATATGGTTTCAAACTTCAACGGGTATAATGACGACATTTTTGATTTGTATTTACTCAATGGCAAAGTTATCTGTCAAGATGGAATGCACCATACAGTTTTAAAATTTGTTTTATAATTCATTCAATTTAATAATAAGCACTTGGGGTTT
>CAYMST010000157.1:0-11450 GCA_964393115.1 uncultured Roseivirgaceae bacterium
CGCACAAAACGAAGGCAAATTCGTCAGGTGATGAATGAGTTGTGGACCATTGTGTATGCGCATGAAACTCAAATCTATGCTGCGATAGACGAATTAGCGGAAAACAAAGAGACTTGGAAATCAGGTATAAAACAAGTTTTAGTTGATAATGGGGCTCCGGTAGAAAAAATTGAACGTCGATTTAATGGAGAAGGCCACGAAGGACGATTTGGAGGACAAGATGGGCCACATCATAAAGGTATGCGAGGAGAAGGACGTCACTGTGGGCCTGGCGGAGGATTTGGACCGATGGGTGTTTTTGCTAAATTTCACCGCCCGCCGATGTTTTTGTTGCTAGACGGTAACGATGAGAATTTGGGCTTCCCAGCAGCGTTTTTTGCCGAGGACGGCGGTGCGGTTACCGTTTCACCCAATCCGGTAAGCGGTAGTGTGACTATTCAGATAGCTCCAGAGCTACCTGTAAATGTGAAAGTAGACTTAAATGACACATCAGGTGAATTAGTCAAAACGGTTTTCAACCAAGGAGTCGACGGCGGACAACAAGATTTGGTTATTAGCTTGGCTGATGTAGTTCCAGGGGCCTATTTCGCCCAAATCATGGTCGGTGATGAAGTTTCTGTAAGAAGGATTGTAGTGGAATAACTTAATAAAGGTCTCAGGTGTAGTGTTGCCTGAAAGGACTCTTTCAGGCAACTTTTATGATAAGCTGGTTAAAAACCGCATGGTGTCCACACTGTCCGCATAATCATCAATTTCAGGTAATTGAGCTTGTCCGAAAGGGATAGCGCCCGCTATGTGCTCTGAGCTAGATACAATACACTGCAACTTTTCTCGCTTAGCTTCTATCTTAAGCGTTAGCTCTTGTAGCGACTGATAGTATTCATAAAATAGCACGGCAGTTGGAGATACTAACTCTTGAGATTCGCGTAGCAAGAGAAATCCAGTGTCAAAATGTTGGTCGCCATTTACTAAGTATATGGCTTTATTATAATCATAGTTGTTTTTGTATTTGCTGTGCTCTAAAGCGGGTGCATAATCTTGTAGACTATCCATAAAACCTGTTAAGTCATAGCCTTCTGGGACGAAGATCTTTGAGACGTTTCTACAGCCTAGTCCAAAATAAGCGAAGATGTCTCTTCCCAGTGCTTGCAGCTCTTCCTTGCTTTCTTTTCCTTCCAATACACCTATAGAGGTGCGGTTTTTGCGGATAATATGAGGCTTGCTCTTGAAATAATACTCGAAATACCGAGAGGTGTTGTCGCTTCCAGTAGCAATCACCGCTTCTACGTCGTTGAGCCTTTCTGGAAATGAAATTTGTTCCTGCCAGTCAGTATTGAAGTTAATCAGTTCTTTTACCAAGTGTTTAATGAGAACGTTGTCTTTCGAACTGGTCTTTATGGCAGCATGGTGCCCACTGAGTAAAACGCACATTAAGTCATGAAATCCAACAAGGGGGATATTACCTGCCATAATAACGCCTACTCGCTTCGGACTGGTGGCCTTAACCGCGTATTGGCTTATCCAGCCTTCTAGCGTTTCTTGATTTAAAAACTTTGCTGCACCAACCAACGCCATCTCAATATTATCCCGGGTAAACCACTGATTTTCGCTGTTTGCTTGGTTAATAACAGGATGATCAGGTCCATTCTTGATGTCCTCCAGTACTTGTCCTAAGTGCGATAATGATTCAATCTTATCCTTCAACTCCATGCCGTCACAAAATTTTTGCAAAGCTATTATTTATACCGAGATGAGTCGCTCGTTTATCAGGACAATTATAGCAGCATCGACACTTGATGGGGTTGAGTTTGAAAAATGATATTATGGATTTTATCAAGTTCAGTAGGATTGCAAAGCTTTTGATAGCGAGAGATAGAGACTAGAGGAATGAATAAATAGCTATGGCAACATTTTCATCGGTGGGCCTTTAGGATTGATTGAATGAGTTCTTGCTTGATGTGCTATTTGATGTTTTTAATTGGTTTTTTCTGAATGCATTGTTAACCAGATTGATTTAGGATAATAACTAGATGTGTTTGTAGATAAAACTGAAACCTAAGAGGGAAAAGGTGTTTTTGTTGTTAAATATTTTTAAACCAGTGTTTTATGTTTTTTCAGTTTGTTTGGTGTAGAAAAAGAAAGCCTGTCGCGCACGACAGGCTGTAATCGTACTATAAAATAGCACTTTCTCATAGATTTAACTGGTTGTTAAATATTCTCGTTATTTTTTATCAAAAATATCTGCTTTAAAATATTGTGAACTGGTAGAATCGATTAAAGAACACGTATTCCAGCCGAATGGTTAAGAATAGGGCCTAAATGGGCTTAGCGTAAGCGAGCTCTTTTAGCCATGTATGCAGTGAGCACCTGATCGACATCTTCATTGATGTCTGCTTCTACGAAATCAATTTTTAATTGACCGCACCGGAGTTTGAGCTCGTCGAAGTAAGCAGAAATTTCTTTTTGATAAAATTTCTTCACTTCCAAGGGGTTTAACTTTAATGACTCGTTGTTTTCTAGATGCACAAATTCATAAAGTCTATCATCGAAGTCGAAGGACAATTCTGTTATGCGATCATAAGTGTGGAAAATAATGACCTCGTGTTTCCGGTGTTTTAGATGCTGCAAAGCTGAAAACAACTCTTCTAAAGATCCCTTATCAGTAATTAAATCGCTAAATATCAGTACCAAAGAGCGTTGGTGGATTCTTCCGGCTACTTCATGAATAACTGAAGATAGGTTCGTGGTTTTCGAACTGTTTTCTTGGGCTATGATGTTTTCTATCTCTAAAAACAAAGATCGAAGATGAGAATAGGAGGTTTTGACTTGAGAAAAGGAGTCAATTTGGTTCGTGAAGGTGATTAGTCCACATGCGTCTCGTTGTTTATGTAGGAGATAAAGCAAAGATGACGCTGCTAAAGAAGCAAACTTGATTTTCCCCTTTGTGTCTTTAGGGTAATGCATTGATGACGAATTATCCAAAAGTACATGGCACCGCAAATTAGTTTCCTCCTCGTATCTTCTGGTATAAAGACGATCAGTCTTCGCAAATACCTTCCAGTCAATATGCTTAGTGCTTTCTCCGAAGTTGTATTGCTTATGTTCTGCAAACTCAACGGAAAACCCATGATAGGGGGATTTATGAAGCCCAGTAATAAAGCCCTCCACTAAGCGCTTGGCGAGAAACTCAAGGTTACCGGGGAGCTTTATTTCTGAGATATCTATTTTCATGGTTTTACGTTTTGCTACTTTAAGGTGGTTACCCCGTTAATTGGCTTTTCGGAAATATAATCGCTAGACGTTAAATCTAAAGTGCATTACATCACCGTCTTCTACTACATACTCCTTGCCTTCAATGGATACTTTTCCGTTTTCTCTACAAGCTGTCTCCGTCTTAAACTGCTCATAGTCCTTTATTTTGATGGTTTCTGCTTTAATGAACCCTTTTTCGAAATCAGTATGGATTACGCCGGCTGCTTGCGGAGCTTTCCAACCTTTTTTGATGGTCCAAGCACGCACTTCTTGTTTACCAGCTGTAAAGTAGGTGATTAGATCGAGTAGTGAATAAGAAGCGCCGATCAGCTTATTCAGACCAGGCTCATCGAGCCCATATTCTGCTAGGAACATTTCTTGCTCTTCCTCATCATCGAGTTCAGCGATTTGAGCTTCTACTGAGGCGTTAATAACGACAACCTCTGCGTTTTCTCCGCTGATACTCTCTCGAAGCTGCTCCACATATTGGTTGCCAGTAAGAATGGAGGCTTCATCAACGTTGGTGACGTAGATTACCGGTTTTTCGGTTAATAAACTAAGCTCTTTGACCAAGTTACGATCGTCCTCTTCTACAGGTGCGTTTCTGGCATTATTGCCGGCTTCTAGGTGCTCTTGATATACTTTTAGAATTTCTAATTCTTTCTTGGCCTCTTTATCACCAGATTTTGCGATTTTCTCGAGCCTTTGAATTCTTTTTTCGATAGACTCCAGATCCTTAAGCTGAAGTTCGGTGTCAATTACTTCTTTATCATGGACAGGATCCACTTTACCGTCTACATGTACAATATTTTCATCTTCAAAACATCTTACCACGTGAACGATAGCGTCCACTTCCCTGATATTGGCAAGAAACTTATTCCCAAGTCCTTCTCCCTTGCTGGCGCCTTTTACTAATCCGGCAATATCCACAAACTCGATTACAGTAGGGACTACCTTTTCGGGAGTTACGAGGCCTTCAAGTATTTTGAGCCTGCCGTCAGGTACAGTGATGATACCAACGTTAGGTTCAATAGTACAAAATGGAAAATTTGCCGCTTCGGCTTTGTTTTTTGATAATGCATTAAAAAGTGTTGATTTTCCTACATTAGGCAAGCCTACGATTCCGCACTTGAGTCCCATCCGTCTTCTTTACTTTAAATATGTGATATTCTTTAAATCCCTTCTTCATCTCCACAGCCGAGACTCTGAAGATGGTGTAAACAGGTATGGCAGCAATCATACCGGAAATACCGGCGACTGTTGCGCCCGCAAAAATAATCACAAATATCTCCAGTGGATGTGCTTTCACACTTTTTGAAAATATTAAAGGTTGAAAAACAACATTGTCGGTAACTTGTACGATGGAAAAGACTGATACTACTTTTAAGATGAGTACTAGAGCGTCACTCGAAAAGGATAGGTCTCCAGACGTTGAAATCCCAACGAATATGCCAAAAGCCGAACCCAATAAAGGTCCTAAATAAGGAATGAGGTTGGCCACTGCTGCAAAAAGAGCTATCGTAACAGCGTACTTAATCCCCATAATAAATAGTCCTATTGACGCTAAAGTAAAGATGGCGAACATCTGTAGCATTAAACCAATTAGGTAATTGGATAACAAACTCTCTACTTTGAAAATACCTGCAATAAAAACTTCGAAGTAATGATTAGGGACTAGGTTGATAATTTGCCTTCTCAAGATTCCGTTCTCATAAAGTAAAAAGAACGTGATGAAGGTGACAGCCATGGTGGTTACGAAGAAATTACCTGTTAAACTGATTAGACTGCTAAATATTTTTTGGAAATCGAGATAGTCTACCACCTTTTCCGGAGCGTCGTCAATTAGATTTAAGATAAACCCTTTCTTTTGATCTCCAGCTAGGTTGTTATCAATCAATAAATCTTCTAAGTCTGTAATTTGAACAGCAATATTGGATTGAAACTCGTCCCAAAGCTTTTCGTCAGATAGTAACCTTACTTGCTCTTGAAAAAGCGGGATAAACAAGGTGACGAAGAGAGATAATATGGTGGTCAACGTGATGAATGAAACAATTACGGCTAAAAAACGCGGAATGCGAAAGGAAAAAAGATGAGCCTTACTAATTCTGTTGGTCAGAGGACGTAGTAACGTAGATAAAACTAAGGATACTGAAACATAGAGAAAGATATCCGAGAAAATCCAAGCTAGCCCGAAAATAATAAGTACAACAATGAAAAATACAGCAAGGGTTCTTAAAACCATTTCGTTCGCTTTAAAATCACCTTGAAGTAACCAAAAGGAAAGGTAAAATCAAAACTTGTCGTTTAATTCAATAGGTGAAGACAATGTCTATAGTGAGGTCAGAGTATTTAAGAACAATTTCAGAATGTAGAATCCCTATACAAGTCGGAGTCGATATAACTGTGTAACATTAAAGTGGGATTAATCCCACTTTAATTCTGTTCCTTCGTCAAGTTCAAACGCACTTGAAGAGTCCGATTCCGCTTCGCTAGACTTAGGTAAAAGCTCATTTTTTACATGACCAATACTGTCATTCAGTGCTTTAGCGAATTTTTCAAAGTCCTCTTTATACAGAAAGATTTTGTGTTTTTCATATACAACACCATCTTCCTTATGCTTTTTCTTGCTTTCGGTAATGGTTAGGTAGTAATCGTTTGATCGAGTAGACTTAATGTCAAAAAAATATGTTCTCTTCCCCGCTCTTACTCTTTCTGAGTAAATTTCGTTTCTTTCCTTACCGCTTTCTTCCACTGTTCAATCCAATCTTTACTTCCAACAACTCGCTTGACCTCCAGAATTTTGAGGTCAAATTGGTTACTAAGATATCTCATATTCTACACTTCGCAAAAAAATATAGTGGCTATTCTTTCTTGGATAAAGACTAATTGTTTGTTTTTCAGGTGTTTAGGTCTGTGTCGCGTTTAGCTGTTAATTTAAAGCTTACAAGACCTTATAAGTTACAGCAGTATTTGTTGTTTTAATGATTTCTATGCGAAGTCCTTTAAACCCGATGATGTTGTCATTAGAAATGTCATATTCTAACTCTTGAAAGAAAGAAGGCCTGGCTAGTGAGCCAATGTACTCTCGGTATAACAATCATATTCATTACTCCATGAACGTTATTTAAGGCTTACTAGCCTGTGTAGAAGGTGGTTTTTTGTTAGAGATGTAACGCTAAAAATTCACAAATGCTTTGGCCTGCATCTCTAATAGGTTCTGATAGTCTTTACTCAACTGTTCTTCTTCAAGATGCTCTGATATTTTAGTGAACCTCGGTTTTGTAGCCAATACGTGCGTTCCGCAGTAATTTAGAATATCTGTAAAGTGACTCATGGCCAAGTTGGCACCTTGCGTTCCAGCAGCAATACCAACTAGTGCAGCTTTTTTATTCGGAAAGGTGTCGGGGAATGCCAACCCGTCAACAAAGGTTTTCAATACTCCAGGAAAAGACCCGTTGTATTCTGGTATGATAAACACATACTTTTTTGCCTCAAGCATTTTTTGACGAATGGGATTAAAGTCTTCATTTTTTCCAGAGTTGGCGTAAAGCGCTGAACCTATGAAATCTGCTGGCAGCTCTTGCAAATCAATGATGTGAGATTTTTGATCTAATTCAGCTAAAACTGATTGATAGATGTTAGCAACGGTGCGCGATACAGCATCTGGACGATTAGTAGAGGAGATAATGAGAATTTCGTTACTCATAATATAGAAGTGTATGTGTGTTGTGATTACTTTAAATGAAAAAATGAGTTTGCCTAGTTTAAGTATTCCGTGACAAACTTAACTTTGCAAATTACTACTGAAAAGACATGGAAAACCTAACAAATAAGTTAAAAGAAGCCGTTGATTATATAAAAAGTAAGACACAGGTCAAACCTACCGTAGGGATTATACTTGGAACAGGCCTTGGGTCTTTAGCGGATGAGATTGAGAACAGTGAGGTTCTAGAATATGATGATATCCCTAACTTTCCTATTTCTACAGTTGAATTTCATCATGGGCGGTTGATATTTGGTTTGCTGTCTGGAAAACCTGTTGTGGTGATGCAAGGACGGTTTCATTATTATGAAGGGTATTCCATGGTTGAAGTTACTTTTCCCGTTCGCGTAATGAAGTTGTTGGGTATTCAAGACTTGATCGTATCAAATGCTGCTGGGGGTATTAACCGAGGGTTTAATTCGAGTGACTTAGTATTGCTGAAAGATCACATTAACTTATTTCCGGAAAACCCTTTGAGAGGAAAGAATTTGGATGAGTTAGGACCACGGTTTCCAGATATGTTTGAGCCATACAGTAGTAGTATGCGAGAAAGAGCGCTTAAAATAGCCTCAGAAAAAGGTATTACGTGCAAAGAAGGGGTGTATGCCGGAGTGACAGGGCCAAACTTAGAAACTCCTGCCGAGTATAAGTATTTAGAAATTATCGGGGCGGATATGGTAGGGATGAGTACTATTCCTGAAGTGATCGTTGCTCTTCATATGGGTTTAAACATCTTGGCTATGTCGGTAATTACTGACTTATGTTACCCTGAGGCATTGAAGCCTGTCGTAATCGAAGAAATATTTGCTGCGGCTGGTAAGGCCGAGCCAAATATGACGTTGTTGATTAAAGAATTTCTTAAAGACTAAATTCATGTTAAGGATATTTGTTGTTTCAGTGATGATGATGGTTTGCCTTACAGCAAGCCACTCAGAAGTTAAAAAGTTACCAAGTTTCTTAAAGGTCTTTGTTGTTGATGAGGAAGGTAAACCAGTTCAAGGTGCTGAGGTACGTTTATTTAAAAACAGGGAGGACTTTGATGCAAAGAATAACGTACTACACTCCGGAGTTACCAATAAGAAAGGGCGTGTTTTTTTCTCCAAAGTGGAGCCTGTCGCTTACTACATCTTTATCAGAAAGGGTGATAAGGATAACATGACAACGAATTATAAGACTAGTGAAGTGTTGCCAAGCAAGATTTCGACGGTGACTTTTACGATTAAGTAATGTGTTCGAATTACAGAAAAGTGCTCATCGCTTCTTTAGAAAATTACCAGTCGCTTTACTCGGACGAAGAAAAGTATAAGTCCCGGTTCCTTGATTTGCTTCAACACCCCTTGGCATTCAAGCGAGAATTATTACACGCACACATCACCGGTTCGGCGTGGATTGTCAATAAGTCTTTTGATAATGTTTTGTTGATACACCATCGTAAGCTAGACCGTTGGTTGCAGCCCGGAGGTCATACCGATGGCCATGAGAACGTCTTTGAAGTGGCGGCCAAAGAGGTGTTTGAAGAGACTGGGATTCAAGTTGAAGGGCTTGCGGAAGAGCCGATTTTTGATATCGATATTCATGTTATTCCAGAGAGGAAAGAAGTCCCGGAACATGAGCATTTTGATATCCGATATTTATTCGCAGTAGATGAAAATGTCCTTATTAAAGGGAATCACGAGTCCAATGCCATTCGCTGGTTTGATCTTGAAGATATACCTGATTTGGTAAAGCACGATCAGTCAGTGGTAAGGATGGTAGATAAGACAAAGGTAAAAAAGTCTTTGTACTAGTTGCAAGAATCCTTTTTAAGAACGGATATTTCTGACTTTAATTTTGAAATTAAACCGTTGAGATTTCCAAAATCAATGGCCTCCTTTAACGGTTTTAAAAGGTCATGCGGGGCCGTGGTCTTAACGCTGATAGAATCTACTTCTTCACTGATTTTTAGTTTCGCTCTCCTAAACAGTTGTCTACAGTGTTCTGACTTTTTCCCAACAATATCTTGTATCTCTTCATAATGAAGGTCGAAAGTTTCTCGGAGTAGAAAAATAGCTTTCTCTACAGGTGCAAGCTTGTTTTGGACGGTGTTAAGGGCGGATGATAACTCCGTTTCCAAATCAAATTTGATGATCTCTGTTTCCTTCCAGATGTCTATTAATTTGCCAGGGTTTAGATTGTCTATTAATTCCGTCTTTTTTGAGGCGATGGCCTGTAAGTGCGATAGGCAATTGTTTGTGACGGACCTTATCAAGTAGGCCTTAGTGTTTTGAATGGTAGAGTCGTCAACCGAAAGCCATTTCATTAGAGTGTCTTGTACCACATCCTCTGCGTCCTGGAGGGAGTTTAAAATCCTATTGGCGATCACCACCAACATAGGTTGATACAACGCTATGGCTTTTTCCTTACTCACAAAACAAATTTACCTTTCATTTTCGAAATGAAGCTGTTTTCTTAAAAATTAACGCGTAGATATAAGATCTGTTTTGAGGCTGGCTGTTTTTTCGATGTGGCATTAGTTTATAGCAGTCAATATTTGGGTTCGATTCAAACGTTTCGATAGGACCGTTCCCATTAATTTCTCGTTTTACTACCAAAAAAATGAAGTTTTTTTGGTGTCTGAGCCATAACTCACCTTGCTCTTCGATCTATCTAAAAAGGAGCCACAAATAACCGAGAAAATTGAGGATCAGCTATTGGTCTAACCTTTAGATTAATAGCTGAATAGATTACTTATTGAAAACCCGCCTCATGGTTGTGGAGAATGTTTTATTCATAACAGGTACGAATAAGGTTATCACTGCTGAAACAAATAGATTTTTTCACCTCATAATGCTTCTTGCACATGATTTTAAATATTTCAGGTGCCAAGTCGTTTGGTCTTCTTGTTTCTAATGATGGTTTTGCTATTATATTTGATAGCTATTATATATGTATTGAAAGATGTATAAGCATATATTATGGTAGTCATGATAATATTAAATGGTTAAACTATATGTGTGTAATGTCTAACAATATTGTTTTTACGTTGTTATACTTAATCAGTGTTGTAAAGACTGGTTGAGTCAATCTTGATCATTAAATTCTTTATTATGGAGGCATTTCGTCAGCGGCTAATTGTGTTTTTTGAATCCGATAGATTTCATCATGCTATCGTAGTGTTGATTGTTTTTAATTCTATTTTAATAGGATTAGAGACTTCTCCGGCTTACATGAATGAAATTGGATTCCTAATTGATCAAGTGGACCTCTTCATACTAGGGTTGTTCATTCTTGAGTTGGCGGTGAAGGTATTTGCCTATCGCATGCGGTTCTTTAAAGACCCTTGGAATCTATTTGACTTGTCTATTATTGTCATTTCTATTTTGCCAGCAGCGGGATCTTTTGCAGTCTTTCGTTCACTCAGAATTATTAGGGCGCTTCGGCTAATCAATAATATCCCTAAATTAAAGATAATCATTGAGTCTTTGCTCCATGCAATTCCCAGTATAGGCTGGATATCCATACTACTCTCTATCGTTTTTTATACCTACGCCGTTATTGGAACCTATCTGTTCGGAGCTTCTCATCCTGAGTTGTTTGGCTCATTAGGAAAAACCTTTTTCTCACTATTCCAAGTAATGACCTTGGAGAGTTGGTCTTCATTAATAGCCAGACCTATTATGGATGGAATGCCATGGGCCGCAATTTATTTTGTTTCCTTTATTCTTATCGCCACATATACCACGTTGAACATATTTATTGCTATTGTAGTAAATACGATGGACGAACTCAAGCAGTCTAAAAGCAAACAAGCCAGTTTTGATGATGTTATTCATGTCATCCGTCAAGAGAATGCTAAGCTCAGAGAGGAGATGGATGAACTGAAGCAACTGAGTACTCTTAAAAACAGAGAAATAGAAACGTTAAATTACAAGTCTTACGAAGATCGTAAAGTGGGCTGATTGGTAAGTAGCCTTTTCCAGATTGGTTGACTTCCTCTTTCTTGAAATTTTTTGTTGTGTAAGATTCTACTCTCGCACGATATCGATATCGTCTAAACTTCTCTAATCCCGTCAACTGTTCTTCCTTGTGATAACACTAGCATTGCTTTTGTCATTTTGATTAAGAGTATTGCTGTTTGGTGTATTCTTCCTGATGACTGTCTGGTTTTATTTTGTGCTTTAGTGTAGCATGACTTTTTCCTCCCACTTTCTCCCACCTTATCTTTTAGTGTCTGCTTTTTGCTTTTAAATGGTGTCATTGGCTTTTTTCTGCGCTGAAAACGTAAATTTCACCGTATAAAAATCATCTTTTGAACTTGTTGATAGTTTTCTTTTTTTGTTGATTTTCAATGATTTCGATGAATAAATAAAAAAGAGTGGGGGAAAGTGGGGCTTGGTGGTTAAATGTGGATAACTTTTTCTTACATTTGTTGTGGTGGTTTATATTTTTAAAAGTC
>CAYMST010000158.1:0-11427 GCA_964393115.1 uncultured Roseivirgaceae bacterium
TATCACGTAGTAGTTTGAATCGTTACCTTCGTGATCTGCAATTGAGTGGATTGGTCAGAAAAGTCGGAGGAAACTGTAAGCAGGGCTATCGATATGTGCTCACAGAACAGAAAATGAGGGGCTAACGCTGTCATCCGCTGGGGTAGCTACTGATATCACAACAGAATGTGAAAAACAACGTATATTTGTACCGTATTGGTACACTTTAATATGATGACTTATGTTAGTGATTAGTAGTAGAGAATTTAGACAAAATCAGAAAATGTATTTTGAACGCGCTGATCAAGGAGAGCAAATTATTGTTCAACGTGGTAAGGATAAGGCATACGCTTTGACCCCTGTTGTTGAAGGAGATCTTTACTTTAATGCAGAATTAATTAAGCGATTAAAAGAGAGTATTGCACAGGCTAAGTCAGGAGAGACTAAGCGAATAACTAGTTCAAAAGAATTAAATGATCTTTTGGGTTTATGACCTACACCTTAGAATTTACCTCTCATGCCTTATCAGATATTGAGAAGCATAAAAAAGCCGGAAATGTGCCTTTACTAAAGAAACTACAGCGATTACTAGAAGAACTACGTGAACATCCAACTACTGGAAGTGGTCAACCCGAAAAGTTTAAATATAATTTAGCGGGCTTGTATTCCAGACGTATCAACAAAAAACACCGCTTGGTCTACTCAATTCAAGAAGACATTGTAACGGTCTATATTTTAAGTGCTTGGTCACATTATGGAGATAAATGATTTTTTTAAGGTGGTCTAGTTTAGGCTGGGCCGCATAGGCCGGGCCGCTTAGGCGGTTACCGCCAACGATAGTGTTATTAGCCAGTTGTAGTGCATAGTTTTGTTTTACCCACCCATTTAAACAACTAGGGTATAGCGACTTTAGAACAAGCTTTGAAACACTGTCATCCGTTGGGGTAGTATCATACTGTTACAGCCGGTTTAGGTGGAAATGTGAAGTGTTCTAATCTTTTGCGGTCAGAATCCATATTTTTGTTATATGAGTATTGAAGCAAGAAAATATCGCTTAATCGAGCGAGTCATGCGTTTTAATGAGCAGGAAATCGACAATGTTGAAATGTTTCTTGATAAAGAATTAGGGTTATCAAACTCTTTAGGCAAGGCCTTGCAACAAGTTAAAGAAGGTAAAATAACTGCTCATTGTGAAGTGAGAAAAAAGTACTAGAAATGGCTTTAAGACTTGATTGGACTGATGAAGCCAACTCAAATTCAGATGATATCATAACGTATCTTGAAAAAGAGTGGGAAGAAGGACAGATCCATCACTTTTTACTCGTCTAGAAGAATGTCTTGACTATTACATATTAATTAAGCACCTCAACGATCAAAGAACTCTTCACGCAAAGAAGGAACGAAAGAGTATCGGCACTCCCCACAAACAACCTTTTTTATTCTTTTGATAATCATGCGGTTCATGTTTTAAGACGTTGAACAAACTTCAAAGACCCAAACGAACCATGAGCTATTACCGATAACAACTTCAATATCAACTAGTTATATCGTATAAATTTGATTAGCTTCGGTATCTAGCCTCGCTCTTAAACTAGGTAAAAGCGTGATTTCTGGAAACCGCCAAGAGATTAAATCATGGATCAGTACACCCATATCACCGATACAGTAATAAGATTGATTTTTAACTAAAAGAGTCATTATGTTAAGAGTATCATTAATATAGATGAATGGTGGGAAGCCGGTATTTCAAAAGTTTTCCAACCCGAGTTTATCCCTTTTGAAGAATATTTTCGATCGAAAGGTTATGGCGAGGGAATTAAATCTATTGTAATTACCATTTGTTGTGATCCAGAAGAAGAATTCGAGGCAGAAATAGAATTTTTGGAAGACACCAAAGCACTGTACTTAATGCTGTAGTTGATTTTGACTCGATAAGAAATCTAGATGCTAGTGATAAATCAAAAGTCGTTTCAGAAGCAATTGTGAAAGCCACCATAAGCACCTTTGATAAAATTAATATGGTACCTACGTTTAACTCTTCACAGCTTATTTTGGATTTGTCAGCATACTTTACAAATAAGGGTTGGTTGTAGAGCTTGTAGCTCGTAACTGAGTACCGGAAATAAAGAGATAGGTCTGATGATGATCCCGGGCATATAACAGTTACATTTTTCCGAAAAAAGTCTTTTGGCGGTATGACACATATACCAAGGCAGGACCAATTGTAAAACAGAATTAAGGGCCGGACTACCAACGCTTAAAGGAAGGTTTTGGGTTCTACCATTTCAATATGTCGAATCTTGAAGCAACCCTGAATTTTAAGACCATCGCCCATAATATCAGGAGCATTTTCAAGTTGGCCTTTTGTGCGAACTTAGGTTTTTATGACAAGAAATTATATCTCAAATAATCCAATCGTAAGAAAGAGTTTTTTCCACAAACTATCTTTTACGAGACAATGCTATTATTTATTCTGCGATAGGTACTAGGGGTCATGCCGGTATAGCTTTTGAAGTTAGCGTAAAAAGCAGAGTCCGAATTGAAACCACACTCATGCGCTACAAAAGTCATTTTTATCTCATGACCGTTATTTTCCCGGAGCATTTTTTTAGCTTCCTCAACCCTACAAACTATTAAAAACTGTGAGAAGCTCATTTTTAAATAATGACTAAAAAACGTTGTGATATCCTCTCTGTTAACATTTAGCAGTCCAGTTAATTTTTCTTCGTCAATATCAGCTCTAGTATATATTTTATCTTTATCTATAAGTTCACGCAATCCCTCTGCACATTTTTTGATTTCATTAGAGTTGATGCTATCCTTAAGTTCATCGAGTAAAGTGGTTGCACTGAATCCTTTTACTTCCTGATGGGTGGGGTCAATGCGAAGCGCGAATGTAAAAACCTTAGGTACATACGACAGATAATTATCGGCAAGTGTGATTAAAGCACATGATAAAAAGAAAAGTATATCAACGTTAAATCGTAAAATGGGAGCCGCTGCAAACCACTGGTCTTTGAAGTATGTCTTGAAGATGAAGATGACCAAGTTGTATGAGATTCGTAAGATTAAAAATATGTACAGTAAGTTCAACCATGACTGCTGACGTACTGGAGTGGTAATCTTACTAGCGCTGATCCGAACTAGAGTGCGATGATATAAATAGAAATAGAGGCCGAATGAAAACATGATAAAATAGAGTATCGTATTGTGCGCTACCGTCAGCACATATTGCTGTAAATCAAAGGGGGCGTTCATTGATAATTCGACAATAAAAAATATGACATGTGAAGAATAACAGGTAAGAACAGTAACCAATACGAGTTGGCCACTTTTCCTCTGCGTATTCTTTCAGCGTACATTAAAATTAAGGGTCCATAACAGAGATTGATGGTATCGTTAATGAACGAGTACTCTGGATGTGAAAAGAATATAGGAGTATATCGATAGATATAGTGATTAGCAGCTAAAACTGCGGTTAGAAATATTAATCCAAATAATATGAAATACTCCTTGGACTTGGCTTTATCAAGGTATTTTATGGAGACTAAAAGGCCATGCATACTCACCCATGAGTATGTAACGATAAGTACAACATCCATAGCGGTATTAATCCAATCAACTTGGGCCATTAGATAATGTTAATAGTTTATTCTAATAATGCAAAAAAAAGCCGTGGTGCTCATCACCACGGCTCGTAATACAGCTGCCAACTGTATTACTTGTCTAACCTAAACTACGCAGTGTCTTCACTGGTGTTTAATTTGGAGGTAGTCTCCATTCAACAGCGATTTTCAGTTTATAATGTTTCTTTTTATTTCATATTTAGCATATGAAATATGAGTCTATGTGCGAATACCAAATGATAGATAATGAGTACTCAAAAAAGTATTAATGGACTCAACTGTTGAAGCTGAGCACCATTGAATACTTTACAACTTAACAGTTGCAAGGGCGGTTATTACCTGAACTAGATGGATGAAATTCGGTTTAATTTGATGTTCTACCAACCTGATTTCTATATATGAAATATTTTTTCTCCTTGGAAATTATCGAAACCTGTTCGACACAAAGTGGCCGATAAAACGCCTGTTCAACCACGCTTATTAGGACGCCTAACTTGGATGTTTTCCAGGTGTTAAGATGTCTTATGACCGACTTATAAAACCTAGCAATATTTAGATGATTACAGATCATGAAATAAAAGTTTAGGTAGTAGCTTGTTACTCACATTTTCAAAGGTAGAAACTGTCCTTGAGACTGCGATTACTAACTTTTTCAAATCGTATCAGGACATTATCGGATAAGGTATGATACGTGTCCTGACGTCAAATGAAAAAATCAGGATAAATCCATATTTACCTCTTGTTCAATATGTAATTGGCCAATACTACGGTCCTTTTCGAAATATGTGATAGCTGAAAAGGGAAAAATAGAATGTAAAAAAATAAACTAACTAAACGTGTATACTCTTGATTTGATCAATATTTGATACCATTATTACTTAGTTGTCTGTATAAATACATCATGAAACCTTAATGAACAGGTTGTAAAACACAATAACCAATAGTTTTTCAACTATTGGTTGTGAAAAATATGCCAAAAAGGAAGTTTGTTAAATTATATTGATAATATTGGTGCTAATTGAGATGGAATATTTCGAACACCGTTATTTGAATATTGATAAGACTTCTAGTCCTTGAGTATGACATTTACGGCCTCATTGGTCTGGACGACAACTTTCATCGTGCCATCGGGGTTATAGTATAGACGGTCTACGCATACGGTTCGCAAGTACCATTTTCCCTTTTGTCCCCATTTACCCGTATAGTTACCCGTATGGTAGAAATAATACCAGCTTCCTTTGAATTTCACAATAGAGTGATGATCCTGCGCCCCAGCTGGTTTTTTATTTACTACACCTTTCCAATTGAAAGGACCATATGGACTATCTCCAATAGCATAAAATCCCTGATTTTCCTGATTCCTAAAGTTACAGTAAGAGAAATAGTATTGCTTGTCTTTTTTATACATCCATGGCGCTTCACGCATTTGAAACTCTTCCGCTATTTTATCATTTGCCCCATAAAAAACCTGTCTCGGGGGTTCTGCCAACTCTACCATGTTATTTTTTAGCTTAGCTACTACCTTGTCAAAGTATAAATAGGCGGTCCCATCGTCATCAATAAAGCATATAGGATCTATACCATAAGTACCCGGAATATAGTGACTAATGTCGCTAAAGGGGCCTTCCGGCTTTTGACTGGTGGATACTCCAATTCGCCACTTCCCTGTTTTATCTTTATGTGGGAAGTATAAGTAATAAGTATTGTTTTTATAGGCCGCACCAGGTGCCCACATCCATCCGCCACCTTCTATACCCCAATTTACATCCTTAGAATGAAGAATTTCACCATGATCCGTCCAAGTACGAAGGTCTTCTGTAGAGAACATGATAGCCGTCCATATTAGAATAGCTGCTTCTTTGAGTAGTATCGCGCTCATGATCTTGAGAAGTGTACATCCAAAGCTTACCGTCATTCCAAACATGACAGTCGGGATCTGCGGTTCGAATATGGGTGACAATGGGATTACCGTCGGACTGAAAGGTGTAAGGGTAGCTAATGTTTTTTTCTTGTGCGTAAATAGAAAAGGAAAGTACACAAAAAGGTAAAATTAGGGATCTAATAAAAGTCATCTACTTATCGTTTTGGTTAGAATTTAAGTAATTATAAATAGTTAGTTTGTTAACTAAACTAACCTGAGTAAATATGGGTAATATTTTGTTAAATATTGACATTCAGTACCATTTTCTATACTCAATACGTAATTCTCATACCATTTAGGCTATACGATGGCGTGTTGTCTACGTCAATGTTTTTTTCTAGTTCAAGACAAAAAAAGTAGTCCTAGCAGCGCTAGGATCAGGACGGATAGCCGCGGACGGCAAGTCAAGCTGTGATAACGAAAAAAAAGGAAAAAACAGTAGCAAAATGTACACGGTTATAGAGTTTCAATGGTATCAGCTTATATATTTTCATAAAATTGAACGCACGATGTACCCTTAAGATTTCTACCAAAGTGTATGGCCATCTGACATTATCTTTTTTAATGTGGCAAAGGCGCTCAAGACTTATCCGTACACCGTCGGATATACACTCGACTTTAGTGATTTATAAGGAATCCATAAGATAGTTACACAAAGAGTTAGTTTAAACGGCGTATCGCTAGATTTTATTGCAACTTCTTAAATGAAATTTATGTAATAAGACCAAATGGACAAATATTGTTTATTTCAGAGTATACAGATCATAATACTCTAGAATAATGATGCTTTACGTTTGATTCTTACCGTAGTACTTCAATATGGATCTGTATAAAAATTATATCCGAAAATTTCTCTGGCCTCAAAAAACTTCTTCCCTTTTACAATAGCCACCACATTGAGGTGAATATGTAACGGTTGATATGTTCAAATCATGATTATCCAATGATTTATCAGTGATTCATGGTTAATTATTAACAATTTTATCCCTTATTATCGATGTCTCAATCTTAGATCTCCCACCAGTCTTATTTAATATCTCATCTCGACAAGAGGTTAACTATTCTCCTAAGTGACATAATTGGAGAATATATTATGTATAATAACGTAAATAATTTGAATTTCACCTTTCCATCTTTTTTAGCGAAACGCTGTGCAACAAATATGCTTTTCGGAGATTCATGGTGTTAAAATTAGCTTGACGATTGTTTTGAATACTCGTCTTAAAGGCGAGCTTTATTAGGACAACTAGGCTTAAAATAATCTAATCCTAGTGTGTTATATGCCTTTAAATCTTAGTTTTAGCCTATTTATTATAGCATTTAGCTTATAAAAAATATTGATATAAAAGCTTGGGAATAGTGATTTTAATGTTCGTAAGAAATAAAGTCAAACTCAGCTAACTTAGATTAGGATTCGTCGAAAAGAACTAACCAACAGTGTAAGATTCGGCCGCTGTCAAGCAAATTTGCCTCGAATTATGGCCAACATAACTAAAAATTACCAATATGATTAAAGGTTCGAACCTATTCCGCTTAATGCTAATGCTATGCCTCTTTTTCTATGTTAAGGGAGCTAACGCAATCGATTTTGGCACTCAAAATGCCGAGCTTTATAACTTCCAAGAATGGACATTATCTAATGGATCATATTCAGGAAACCCTTTTGATCTTAACGCCTCGGTAACTTTCCAACATGGCAGTAGCTCCACAAGTCACACTACTGAAATGTTTTATGCAGGAAATGACACGTGGAAGTTTCGGTTTACTCCAACAAAACTGGGAATATGGACATTCTCAACCAACAGTTCAGACTCAGATTTAAATGGTCATATAGGGACAGTATCTGTTTTTCCAAATTCAAATGCAGAAGCCACAGGTTTTCTTACCAAGTCAGGAAATAGATTCGCCATGCAAACAGGTGATAATGGTGAAGTTTCAGGCTACCTCATGAACGTATTTCAAGGGGATCCAAAAAAGAAAGCAATGCTTCGAGTACCTTTTTTTCTAGACAATACCGCAGAAAAAGTAAAAGCATATGCAGAATACGCGAAAAGCTACGGTAGTAATACCCTCACCCTGATATTAAGTGTGGCGCTAAACAGTGCTAATTCGAACTTTATAAATTTAGCTCCTCAAAATCCGGATTTAGAAGCTTTTGAAGTGCTGGACACATTTATGATAGAAGCACACAAAGCAGGTATGCACGTTCACTTCTGGAGATGGGGTGATGATGCTCGAAAGATGAGTTCAAGGCAATTACCGGGAGGAATTAATGGTAATGTCGATCAGCGAGTAACAAGATATCTAGCGGCTAGAATCGGGCCTATGGCCTCATGGAGTATTGGTTATGGATTTGACTTACATGAGTGGGTGAATAGTGCTCAGTTAGATACTTGGGAAGAGTATTTCCATAATCATCTTGGGTTTCCACATATCATCTCCGCGCGCTCACACAAAATGTCTAACACTAACTTAACCATGACTGGTTATGCTCAAGGAGATACTGAACTTGGACAATCAGCGCCGGAAGTACCCACGTACAATCAGATCGTAAATATCATGAGTAGCGATCCGAATAGAATCCAATTCCTTGAAGAGCGAAATGTCTTAGGCCGTTGGGGAGCTAACTCTGAAATTAGCTTACGTTTAATGTGGGATCTCGCTATGGGCGGGGGAATGGGTGGCTGGTTTGGCTACTTCTACGGTCGTGGCGATGGCGGAAAAGTCGCAGACCCAATTTGGGCTGGTGATAACACTGGTAACACCTATAAGAATCCTCAAGCCATGGAGGCACATAGATTGTTTTGGAAAAATAGATTTGACTTATCCTACACTGTAGCTAATAATCTATCCTCTACGAATAATGTTCGTGTACTAAAGTCTTCGAATAACCAGCGTTATATTTTCTATAAGGAAAATACTTCCAGCTTCAATATCAATTTATCAGGCATGAATGGTACACAAAAGGCCATTGCTATAGATGCCTTGGGAACATATCAGGAAATTGATTTTGGAATGTTATCAGCGTCAAACCAAACCGTTAACTTTCCTTATAGTTCAAATTGGGCATTAGCAATAGGTGATTTTGAAACTACGGTTATTCCTCTTCCTACCTATAGTTTAGTCGTTAATCAGGGAAATGGAGATGGTAACTACACAGCAGGAAGTACAGTTAATATTACAGCAGATGCGCCAGCTCTTGGAAAAGCATTCGATCAATGGACTGGAGATATTCAGTTTATATCAGACGTGACGGCGGAAAGTACAACGCTTTCTATGCCAAACGAAGATATTGAAATCACAGCTACCTATAAAGATGTTGTCGTTGTTACTTACGACCTAACCGTCTCTGGTGGATCAGGAAGTGGCACCTACGTGGATGGAGCTACTGTAAGTATCAGTGCAAATCCGGCTCCAGAGGGACAAATCTTTGATACTTGGGTAGGGGATGTCTCAACGATCGAAGATGTGGACAATAGTAATACGACTATTCAAATTAGTGGGTCAGACCTCAGCATATCGGCTACTTACAAAGATTTTATAGCGCCAAACTATTTCGCTAGAGTAAACTTCCAAACTGTAGATGCCCAAGTACCACAAAGCTACATAGCTGATGTTGGAGAGATATTTGGATCACGCGGCAATGGATTTACCTACGGCTGGATTGGTGGTGCTAATCCTGATGCAAGGCAACGCGGCGGAAACGCTGATCAAAAAGTTAGAACGCTGACTCACCTGCAAAAAGCCGCAAATAAAATTTGGGAAATTGATCTTCCTAATGGACAGTATAGCCTTGAAATTGGATGTGGAGATCCTTCATTTTCCGATCAGGTGAACACACTTGATGTGGAAGGAATTATCCTTCAAGATACCGATGGACAAGATAATCTAGATGTATACTTCGCTGACATCACGGTGACTGATGGTGCTTTAACGGTAGCCCCCGGAACCGGAGCTATCAACGCGAAACTGGCTTATATAGACATCACCATTATTTCATCAGATCCTGCACCTGAAGAGTATACACTGACGGTAAACCAAGGAAGCGGAAGTGGTGATTATGTTGCTGGCACAAGTGTTAGCGTTTCAGCCAATGCTTCTTCCGGTTTTATATTTGATCAATGGATTGGTGATATTGGATTTCTTAGCGATGTCAATGCCGCCAATACCACGCTGACAATGCCTGAAGCTGCAGTTGAAATTACAGCTACATATACCACCGTTCCTACAGAGGAGTATACCTTAACCGTTACAAATGGATCAGGTAGTGGTAGCTATGAAAACGGTAGTATCGCGAATATTAGCGCAGACCCAGCACCTGAGGGATTCGTATTTAGCCAATGGGGTGGTCAGACCGCAACTATAGCAAATATCAATGCTGCTGTTACTACGATCGTTATAGGTACAACAGATATTACGATTGCGCCGGAATATATCGAAGAAACAGTAGGTGAAAATGTAGCTGTCCAAGTGAATTTCCAAACAGCGGAAGCGCCTGTTCCAGATGGATATATTGCCGATACAGGAAGTGTATTTGGAGATCGGGGTAATGGATATAGCTATGGATGGCTTGGTAGCAACAACTTGAATACTCGGTTTAGGAATGGTGGGAACTTAAAAAGACGAACACTTAATCACATTCAAAAAGGTACTACTAGAGTATGGGAAGTTGAACTACCAAATGGTAATTACGATTTAGAAATCGGATGTGGTGACCCATCATTTACAGATCAAATCAATACACTTAATGTAGAAGGTGTGCTGGTAGAAGATCCTGATGGCGAAGACAAATTCGATACCTACAATATAAGTGTTTCTGTTACAGACGGACGGTTGACACTTACACAAGGAGCGGGTGGCGCAAATGCGAAAATCTCCTATATCAACATAAGCACGTCTGGCTTTGCTCGATTAACAACTAACTACCTAATCGGAGAGATAGATCTGACCATCTATCCGCAACCTGCCACAAACATCGTTCAGGTAAACTCTAATCTGAACGGTACCGCTTCTTTGTTTAGCTTAAATGGTGAATTAATGCGATCGTTTGATATCAGCAATAGCCATAACCGACTTGATGTATCAGGAATGAGCTCAGGGATGTATTTCCTAAGATTCAAAGGCCGGTCATTTAAAGTGATGATTAAAAATTAATATTTTTATTAGTTAAAAGCCGTTGGACCTTACTGGTCCAACAGCTTTTTTATATGGAATCTAGTGGACAATTACACTATTTGAGTGTACTTTGACGCATTAGTTGATAAAACTGTTTTTTTCTTATTCGAGTCAAAAAACGCCAGGCTTGGCAGCATTAGGTCTCTGACGGCCACGGCCAGTCTAGACTCTTTGACAAAGAAGAGGAGGAAAACAGTGGTAAAATGTACGTCCTTATTATTACACAAAATAGTTGGTGTTAACCACGCTTTGTTGGGTGTAATACTGGTCGAAAGCATAATTTGTACTACAACTACAGTATTAGCTCAATAGTATTTTTACTTATTATAACTGGTCAGAGGAAAAAAAAACAAATACAAAAAATGGCAAAGCATTACTCTTCGAGACTCTCCACTAATTCAATATAGTCCTTCTTTAATCCATTTGGATCATATGATATTGCATTTCGACCTAGATCCAATATCATCTGTTTAGAGATCTCTCCTTTATATGCTGATTCTTTTAACATCAGTCCTAAACCCGCGACGGATGCCGCAAAGCGACTACTTTCACTTACTACTTGGATATTATTTCCTCCAGCAAATACCTCGTGTGTAATCAATTTACTTTCTGACTTATTTGATTTTTTATACTGGAAATCAATCTTGGCAAATGGTTCAGCGCTATAAGAACGATTTAACACCACTTCATATAACCCCATTCAATTGGAAGAGCATTTGACCTATG
>CAYMST010000159.1:0-11320 GCA_964393115.1 uncultured Roseivirgaceae bacterium
CTAGGTGTTGTATCTTTTGGTAACACCCAATCCAAGAATCCCTTTGACCAAGCATAAAAAAGACCTAATGCCAATACCAAAACAAAGATAAACATCTCGGCAAGCGCAAACCATCCCCAGTCCCCTTGAGTTTCAGCTATCAATTCCTTCTCCGAAAAGACAATTGACCACGGAAATAAAAACAAAAGCTCCACTTCAAAAAGCAAGAAGATCAACGCAATGACATAAAATCGAACATTGAATTTACCCCATGCGTTGTTCACAGGGTCTTCACCACTCTCATATGTAGTAAGCTTTTCTTCATTGGGTCGTACAGGTCTTAGTAATTTACCCATTAAAAGAGTGACCCCGATAAACGCTAATCCACCAACAATGAAAAGTAAAACAATAGCATACCCACTTACCGACTGCTGATATTCCTGAATTATCTCCAAATATTTACATCGTTATACTGTTGGTATTAGAAGGTGAGCTCAACACTCAACATCTTCAGCACCAGCTTACAAATTAAGAGGATCCAAATTTTTAAAGTGACCGTTTTCAAGGATTTTTTTTCTTGCTTCTTCGGTACGCCTCATGGTTGGTATCATGTTTCTCATATGTGTTACCAAATACTCATATTGTTTTTGTGCGTATTCGATTTGAAGAAGTTCGTATTCTTCATCAGAAGTCAATCCAATTTTATGGACGTAAGGAGCAAAGTTATCTATGCGTTGCATGTTGATCTGTTGTACTTGTCCCATCAAATGGAACATCTCGACCAGCAACGTTTTGAACTCTAAAAGGGTCTCCGGTCGTACCGATTTAAAATATGACCTGAGTTCTAAATCACCAACGGCATATAAAGTGTCAGAAGTAAATTTCTTAAAATCAGCTACTCGAAACACGCTTAAACCACGAGTAGATATATCCATTCTTCCGTCATCATACAGTTTATTCACAGACATAATCTCAACGATAGTACCATATTCCATGGTTTGATGGACGTATGAGGGGATGCCAAACTGTTTTTCTTCCGTGGCTAACGTATCCTTAGCCAACTGTCTATAACGCGGTTCGAAAACGTGCAGGTTGAGTATTTCGTCAGGAAATACGACTAAGTCTAACGGAAATAAAGGCACCTGCTTTTTCATGAATCGTTTAGAAATGATTTAGTTAATAACAAGTAAACCATTAACTCAGTTAAAAGTTCTAAGAGATAGAAGTTCTTGGTGATAACCCTCTAAAATAAAAAAGCCAACCCAATTGGGTTGGCTCCAAAATATGCTTTATTAACTAATTAGGGCTGTACCTTCATATCGAACTTGACAAAATCCCCTGAACCATTGCCTGGCTCAATTTCTTTGATCATAATAAGACCTTTTTTACCATAATTATCTACAAACTCGATTACATCACCTTCATTCATTTGTGTAACTCTTTGCTCTGTAGACGCTGTAATTGAGTTTAAATCACCACTAGTAGAAACCGCAGTGAAATCAGCAGCTGTTTTTGTTGACTCGGCGAAATAAACCTTGTTAAAGGTATCTTCACTGGTTGTATTAGCAACGGTAGCAATATTGATAACACTCGATGGATAGTTTTCTGTAGAAGCAAAGCTAGCCAATCCTGTTGCACCATAGAAGTAACCGAAGTCCCAAAATGCAACAAACTCTTCACCTTGGTTAATCTTGTAAATTGCACCATCAAGAGTTGAAATAAAAGAGTTCGAACTTCCGTCATTCAAAGGAGCATTAAGTTGTAAATCAGTGTAGCTCTTTACCATCGCCGTATTTTCCCCATTTCCAACTTTCAACGTCAGTGTACCAACACCAATCGCCAATCTCTTATCGCTATTTCTAAAGTCTCCTTTTCCACTAGTAGACCAGAATTTATATACTGCAGTACCACCAGAACCTAATGCTGAAGGAACGGGAAGATTAAATTCGTATACAACACTATCACTTGTCTTATTCTCTACATCAATAGAGCCATCACCCTTGGTATCAATTCCTGAACCCAGTACGCTAACATCGAATTTTTCTTCGCCTGTACCAGCTATATTTTGTGTGATGTATACTCGTCTTATATTCTTTGCAGCGTCACTTCCATCCACAAATGTCACCCGCACTTTTGCAGTAGAATCGGCAGCAACCGTGGCCATTTCAGTAACATCCCCACTGTTCTCATCAAGTCTAATGTCAGCTGTAAGTAGTTCTACAGGAGTAACTGGTGCAATCGGCGATGGAACATCCTCACCATCATCGCTACAACCTACTACAAAAGCCAATGTACCTAGTACTAAAAGGCTCCCAAGTTTTCTCATGTTGATTTTCATAGTTTTTAATTAATTAGAATATTAAGTTTCTGAACCTATTCGGTACAAACTTATGTCATTATTCTACAAATCATTCTCCTTTGATTCATAAAATCTGACGTATACAGCGAAGAAATATGAAATAGTAACATTTGACAGGTTCTTTTTAGTAATTCATCTATCTTCATGCTTACCAAGACGACAGGTTTCTTCAAATATTGTCGTATCAACAAAAAACCTGTCACCTTCAAGGCTGAATATGGCTCAATTCTGAACATTAAATCCTCAAGAATGCGTATTTGCCGAAACTATTTATAGATAAGACTGATTTTATCGTTATTTTTCGGATCATAAAAAAAACAACAATGGGCAGAGTCTCTCCAGAGTTCTTAGGATTATGGAATACATATGGTCAATATCTTTCTTATGCTTTATTTGCATTTGGTATTGCTATTTTGTTGGTACACATTTTAAGGCTGATGCTTACACGAGACTTCAAAAGCAAATATGACTATATCAATCTCAACGAAATCAACCTTCTTTGGTATAGCTCCATGCTATTAATTGTTGGTGGAACAATCTACTCAAACACATTAGTTGATAGTACAGGGTTGATTTGGTTCTTGTTGAGAATTGGAATCAGTGTCATGTTAGGCATCATTGCCACCATTGTTATCCAAAACGTCCTCAAATTTTACTACCCTTTCTTCATTGAAAAAAGACTTAAGTTTCTCCGATACACTCCTCGCGTGTCACCTGATGGTAAAAAAATGAAGCTATTGAGCGAGGAAGAAGAAGATGTCTACCTCGACGAAGGCATGCAAGCGGAAGAGGACGCTTTTTCGGTAGACTACGATGTTTGGATTGATGAATCTTCTGGGTACACAAAAATCGAAAAATACAATGGACGTTTGCATGCCCTTAAATGTCCCGAGTGCAGCTACCAGACTTTAAAAGTTAATCGAGAAGAGGTCATGCAGGTACCGACAGCCACTGAAGAAGGAGAATTGATCAAATATTATGCTTGCACGTACTGTGAGTATAAGGAACGGAAGTCTTTCCGCATTGCAAAGACGAAAAAGAGTGAGCATGCCTAGGGCAGTAAGACCGATCCTATTTAATTTTACCCCATTATAGATAGGTAAGCTCTATCACATATTCGCTATCCCAGATGTTATGACAAAAATTCGCAGACCGTTTAACCTAAAAAAATGGATTGACGACAACAGAGCTCTGTTGAAGCCTCCCGTGGGAAATAAAAATCTTTATGCAGATGCTGGTGATTATATTGTCATGATCGTGGGTGGACCAAATGCTCGTAAAGACTACCATTATAACGAAACAGAGGAGCTTTTTTATCAACTGGAGGGTGACATCATTGTCAAAACACAAGAAGATGGCAAGGCCATTGACATATCCATTAAAGAAGGAGAAATGTTCTTGCTTCCTGCCAAAGTACCCCACTCGCCTATCCGACCAGAAGGTTCGGTAGGACTTGTGATCGAATATAAACGCAAGGACGCGCACACTGATGGGCTTATCTGGTTTTGCGACAATTGCAACAACAAGTTGCATGAAGACTATTTCCCGCTAAAAAATATTGAAAAGGACTTTATACCGCGTTTTAAATCTTTCTATCAATCCAAGTCATTGCGAACTTGTTCAAACTGTGGACATGTAATGGAAGCTGATGAACGTTTTGTCTAGAGCATACGCCAAAAAAAAGGACGAAGAAGATCTCCTCGCACCATTTCGCGACCAATTTCTAATCCCAAATCATAACGGCCGACAGGCTATTTACTTTTGTGGCAATTCGCTTGGGTTACAACCCAATTCGTTTAAGGAATATATTCTTGAGGAGCAAAAGGTCTGGGCCAATCATGGGGTAAATGCCCATTTTGAAAGTAAGCGTCCTTGGATGAACTTTCATGAGTTTATCATCAATGGGCTAACACATGTTACCGGCGCGTTAGCTTCCGAGTTGGCGATTATGAATGCACTGACGGTTAACTTGCACCTTTTGTTCACTAGCTTTTATAGACCAAAAGGGAATAGAACTAAGATTTTGATGGAGAAGAATGCTTTTTCATCAGACATCTTTATGATTTCTACTCATCTCGAGGCTAGAGGTTTTAATCCGAATGAGGTGATCGTTTACCTCGAACCGGATGAAGAAACGCAAATTATCAGCACAGAACAAATCTCGGATTCTATTAAAGAGCTGGGAGAATCGCTTTCCATAGTATTCCTCGGTGGCACGAATTTCTATTCTGGACAACACTTCGATATACCTTCAATAACCCGTCAAGCCCATGATGTTGGTGCCTTAGCCGGTTTTGACTTGGCACATACGATTGGGAACATACCTCTACAACTGCATGACTGGGAAGTAGACTTTGCCAGCTGGTGTTCGTATAAATATCTCAATAGTGGTCCTGGTGCCGTTTCGTCAGTATTTATTCATGAGCAGCACGCCAAAAACACTCAAACACCAAGGTATGGTGGTTGGTGGGGCCAACCGGATGAGATAAAGTTTGGCGTGAACACGACATTTGCTCCATTGCCTACCGCCGGTGGGTGGCAAGCCAGTAATGAACCTATTTTTAATATGATAGGTTTAATGGCTTCTTTAGAGATATTTGAAAGTGCCAATATCAACGCGCTTCGTAGGAAGAGTATTCAACTTACTTCTTATCTAGAGGAGTTACTATTAGAAATTGACCCTCATATGAAGTGCTTTAAAATCATCACCCCTAATGATCAAGATGCTCGAGGCTGTCAACTGTCGCTATGGTTTAAAAAAGATGGCGATTTGGTTTTCGAAGCGCTGAATAAAACGCATGTTGTCGCTGACTTTAGGAGACCATCGGTTATTAGAATATCACCAACACCGCTTTATAATAGTTTTGAAGACATCTTCAATTTCTTCAAAATATTTAATGCCATCATAAAAAAGCTCTTTTCATGATGGCGCAAAAAATAGCCATAATTGGTGCGGGTCCTGTAGGGGCTTTGTGCGGTTGTTTGCTAGCTCAAAGAGGCATTGAAGTTACCATCTTCGACAAAAGACCCGATCCGGCAACCAATAACCACTACTCCGGCAGGTCTATCAATCTAGCGCTAAGCTACCGTGGATTACAAGCGCTAAAGCTCGTTGAACTGGATCAAAAAGCTTTAGACCTAAGTACACCAATGGCTGGGAGGATGATACATCATTTAGACTCTTCACTGGACCTACAACCGTACAGCTCAAAAGGTTTATGCATTAATAGTATCCCACGAAAAGAAATAAACCGCATCATCGTAGAGCGAGCTCAAGCTCTTGGTGTTCGTTTTTTTTTCGAACATAAATTTCTGGAATTCAATAACTCAACCATCACTTTTGAAGTTGAGGAAGCAGAAAAACGATACACTTACGACATCCTTATTGGTGCCGATGGTCTGTTCTCAGGAGTGAGGAAGTTCTTAGAAAAGAAAGGACTAGTATCCGCTAATACCACCTCCATATCACACGGTTATAAGGAAATGGAACTGGACATGTCCAAAGCTACCCCGCTTAACTGGAACGCGCTGCACATTTGGCCGCGCAAAGATTTCATGTTCATCGCACTTCCAAATCAAAACAATACTTTTACAGGAACACTTTTTCTAAGGATGGAGGGTGTAAATTCTTTTGAAGAATTAAATGGACCAACGGTCATAAACCAATTCTTTGAGATTAATTTCCCTGACTTAATTCCTTATGTTACTCCTGTAGAAAAAACATTCTCAGCGTCACCAACTTCAAGCTTACAGTATATAGATTGCCTTCCCTGGCACGCCGACAACACGTTGTTGATTGGTGACTCATCACATGGTATTGTCCCTTTTTATGGACAAGGAATGAATGCGGGTTTAGAAGATTGTCTTGTTTTAATTCAGCGACTTGAAGAGCATAACTTTAATTGGAAGGACGCCTTTCGAGAGTTTTCATTGATGCGCAAAAAAGACGCAGATGCCATCTCACAGTTGGCATTAAACAATTTTATTGAAATGCGAGATGGGGTTATAGACCAGGAATATTTAAAGCTTAAGCAGCTCGAAAAAGAAATCCAAGCTACATCACCGGATTGGACCCCTCTTTACGATTTAGTCTCCTTCTCGGACATTCCGTATAGCGATGCTTTAAAAATCGGAGCTATGCAGAAAGAGTATTTAAAAGAAAACCTGCATGTACCGGTCGAAAAGTTAGACCTAGACTACCATTTTCAAGCCTTAAAGCGTCAAGGGCTTTATCCGTTAAAAGGTAAGCTCCAATCGCTTTGATAGTTTGTTGATAGCTTCTTGTTCAACGCCAGATATCCCATCAGCAGCGTTGGCAAAAAGATACATCGACTCAAGAATAAACTCTCTCTCTGAATTATTTTCGTCCAGATAGCTCTTTAGTGCACTTAAATATTTCTTTTCCCACCGGTCCAAATTATCCAGTAAATACCGAAACTCCGAGTTTAACATAGCACGTAGCTGTTCTTTATCTCTATTATTGAGATCAGTAGCTGCAAACTCCTCGGCCAATCCGCTAGCTATACTATTAATACCGACCCATTCCTCTTTGTCAAGTTTGCCATCGCTCATGCAAACCAGTAAAGATGGAAACATTGTAAGGATGTAGAGAAACTCTTCATAGGACAGTTTGATAGATCTATTTTTCAAATAGTCTTCATATAGGGTTTGCACATTCTTATTGCGTGCGGAATTAGACATGGTGTGCATGGATTGATGCGTATTGGTTAGGATCGAAGTTCCTTGAGCTTAAATTTACATGTAATCCATAAGATAACTATACAAAAGAGTTGGTTTGAATAGTATAATATCAGGTTTTATAGCAACTTTTAAACCAACCTTATGTAGCTCTAAGCCAAGTGTATTCTCTTCTACTCAAGCAAGCAGGTAATCTGGGTGGCAGACGCTGTTACTTAAGATTAAAGAACGGGCTCAAAATCGAGCATGCGAATAGCAGCTTTATGAATCCCATCAGCATCAAAACCACATATCTTTTGGAGTTGCGACTGATCTCCATGCTCAATAATCTTATCTGGTATTCCAAGGCGCTTAATCTTAGAAAAGTATTCATTTTCAATAGCAAACTCGGCTACAGCACTTCCAAATCCACCAGGCAGACAGCCGTCTTCAACAGTAATTACTCGATCAAACTTCTTAAACACCTCATGAAGCAATGCCTCATCAAGTGGTTTTACAAATCTCATGTCGTAATGTGCGGCACTGATTCCTTCGGTTTTCAGTGACTCACAAGCCTCTACCGCAAAATTACCCACGTGTCCAATGGTGAGAATAGCTAAATCGGAGCCATTGCGTAACAAGCGCCCCTTGCCATCTGCTATTCGCTCAAACGGAGTCTTCCAATTCGGCATTACCCCTTTTCCTCTTGGATATCGAATCGTATATCCTCCTTTCCTAGGTAATTGGGCAGAATACATCATATTCCTGAGTTCCTGCTCATTCATAGGGGCGGCGACCACCATATTTGGAATACATCGCATGTACGCAATATCATATGCACCATGATGCGTAGGACCATCTGCACCCGCGAATCCAGCGCGATCTAAACAGAACACAACTGGTAAATTTTGAATACATACGTCATGAATTACCTGATCGTAGGCTCTTTGCATAAACGTGCTGTAGATATTACAAAAAGGCACCATCCCCTGTGTGGCCAAACCCGCGGAAAAAGTCACGGCGTGTTGCTCGGCAATTCCCACATCAAAAGCCCTGTCTGGCATTTCCTTCATCATGATATTGAGTGAGCAGCCCGTTGGCATAGCCGGGGTTACCCCCATGATTTTATCATTCATCTTAGCCAACTCTACAATAGTATGACCAAACACGTCCTGGTATTTTGGAGGCTGTGGTTCATCTTGTATTTTCTTATGGATCTCACCGGTCATCTTGTCGAATAGACCTGGAGCATGCCATTTGGTTTGATTCTTTTCAGCTTCTGGATATCCTTTGCCCTTCACCGTAAGACAGTGTAAAATTTTAGGTCCTGGTATATCTTTCAGATCCTTTAGAACACTGACCATATGATCCATGTCATGTCCATCTATCGGCCCAAAATACCTTAGCTTAAAGGACTCAAACATATTACTTTGAGACAACAAAAACGATTTCACGCTTGTTTCTACTTTAGCAGCTACTTCGCGGGCACTTTTTCCAAAATGAGAGAACTTTCCTAATAGGTGCCAAACCTCATCCCTAACCTTATTATACGTATGTGAAGTAGTTATGTCTGTTAGGTAATCTCTTAAAGCACCAACGTTTGGGTCTATGGACATGCAGTTATCGTTGAGCACGATAAGTAAGTTTGAATTCGTAACACCAGCATGGTTCATTGCCTCAAATGCCATACCGCCTGTCATGGCGCCATCACCGATCACGGCAATGTGGTGACGATCTTTTTCTTCTTTATAGGCTGATGCTACGCTCATTCCAAGTGCAGCAGAGATACTTGTAGAGGAATGGCCTACACCAAAAGCATCATAGGGACTTTCACTTCGTTTCGGAAAACCACTTATCCCACCGAATTTCCTATTCGTATGAAAATCTTCTCGGCGACCGGTTAAAATTTTATGACCGTAAGCCTGATGTCCAACGTCCCAGACTAATTGGTCGTCCGGCGTATTAAAAACGTGGTGTAATGCTATGGTTAGATCTACAACACCAAGACTCGCTCCAAAATGCCCTCCATAAATGGACACATTGTCAATAATATATTGTCTTAACTCTTCGGCTAGCTGAACTAACTGAGGCTTCGACAAATCTTTAAGATCTGCCGGGTTGTTTACCGAAGAGAGCAAGGGCCCTGGCTCTATTAGCATAGCAAAGTATTTATCTTATCAAACTATTAAACATCCAATATGTTTGTCACCTGCTTAATATACAGTTAAAACTATTTTAAAAATCTGAATGCATAGTCTGCAAAGATAATTTTATTTGAACATCTGGTCATCGTTTAATTTGGTCATTACCATTTAACTTTGTTAAAACACTTAAAAAAACGAGTTTGAGTTTTGAAATAAAGCTCCCATTATTTGAAGGGCCCTTCGATCTTCTTCTATTTTTTATCGAACGTGATGAGTTGGACGTTCATGATATTCCAATTGCTAAAATCACCAATGATTTTCTTGACTATCTCCAGCATTTAGAGAAAATGAATATCGAAGTAGCTAGTGAGTTTATTCTCGTCGCCTCGACTCTGATGCGTATCAAAGCGAAAATGCTACTTCCTAGACCTATCATCAATGAAGAGGGAGAGGAGATCGATCCGAGAGATGAGCTCGTGAAGCATCTATTAGAATACAAGCGCTATAAATCTGTCATTGACGAGCTCTCTACTATGGAATCTGACCGATTGGATAAGGAAAAGCGAGGCAATATCGAGCATGAGCTAAAGAAGCTTTCTGCTATCAACAACGTCGAAGCCGAACTTCAAGACCTGGACCTGTTTAAACTCTTAAAAGTTTTTCAAAAAGTTATGGGACGTTATGAGCTTGAGAAGAACAAACCAATCCACAAAATCGTACAATATCCTTATACCATATCTGGGCAAAAAGACTTCTTGATCGGAAGGTTAGTTATTGGCAAAAAGGTCTCATTTGGCGAATTAATTAGTGAAACACCTGAAAAAATTGCTGTGATCTTTAACTTTTTAGCCATCCTCGAGTTACTCCAAATGAAGGTCATTTCCATAAGTATTGGAGAAGGCTTTAATAATTTTTGGATATCCAAAGCAAGTCCATCGTCCGAAGATTAAACACCAGTTACAACGAGGATAAGATAAATGCCGAATAAACTTATTGGATGTTCACTCCTACTGTTATTAGTGCATCCGTTTGTATTCAGTCAGTCTTCTTTTGACAATCAAATCACCTTATATGCTGATAACGATGCGTTTTGGTTAAATAACGATGATGGCTACTATTCTAGTGGTATCTTTATTGAACAGCATCATTTAAAGTCCGCCGATACACTCCGGCATTCGAAGACAATCCGCCTGTGGCGTTTTAGCCACCTCATGTACACCTCATCCAATATTCGTCAAAGTAGGGCATCAAAAATAGACCGTCCTTACGCAGGAATACTGAGTATCGGGTATGGGCTAGAGCGTATTTCTAAAAATAGAATTAAGACATTATCACTTGACCTTGGCTGGATGGGACCGTCCATCCGAACCGGAGACCTCCAATATGGCTATCACAGTCTTTTCGGCATGAAGTTACCACGCGGTTGGGACTATGAGGTCAAAGACACCCCCGTCATTACTGCACAAGGAAGCGTTCGCTGGCCAAGGCGCTTGGGGAATCAAATGGAAATAATAAACTCTACTTCCTTTATGTTAGGGAGTATTTTTAATAAATTAAATCACGAAGTATTGATCAGATTAGGTGATTTCCTACCCATTCATCAATCTAGTCTGTTCAACACTATCGTTGGCACATCCCACAAATTATCAGGCCTCAATGAGTTCTTTATGACAACCGGAATGGGTGTTACAACAAACTTTTATGATGCCACCATACAAGGGAGTATCATAAGTGAAGAGAATAATCCATTTTCAGTAACGCCAACTTTATTTGTATTTCACCATTTTTATAGCCTTCATTTTAGCTGGACAAGGTTTAACATGGAGGCTAGATTTAACTTTAATACTAAGGAAAATCAAGAAGCAAGACCTCACCGTCATATTAGAATAAGACTTGATTATCGTTATTAAACCCATTTGACACCATCATGCATGAACTTGAGCCATTTCCTAATTGGCTAAACTTATACGATCCAGCAAAAGACGAGCAATCTCCTTTTTTTGGAAAGGAATATGATTATAACACCTATTCCGAGACAATTTATGGCTATTATATAGCTCCTGGCTGGGACTTTATGGGGTCTGAGACATTGTATGTTAAAGTTCTATTCATTGATTACGAAGAAGGGTATGCCATTATAGAATGTCTTGGCGAATGGAAT
>CAYMST010000160.1:0-11274 GCA_964393115.1 uncultured Roseivirgaceae bacterium
CATATTTTTCAAACAGCTCTTTGTAGAAAACACGAACCGCCGCGCCAAAAATAATCGGATCGGACACCTTCATCATCGTTGCTTTCATGTGCAAAGAGAATAAAACGCCTTCCTCTTTGGCTGCCTCTACTTGTTCAGCTAAGAATGTTTCCAGCTTAGACATGCTCATGACAGCAGCGTCTATCACCTCACCTTTGAGCAATGGTGATTTTCCTTTCAATACTTTTTTCTCTCCAGAAGCACTTTCGAACTCAATGGTGAATTCAGTAGCTTCAGACACAGTGACCGACTTTTCACTCCCATAAAAGTCTCCTCCACTCATGCTCGCCACGTGCGACTTAGAGTCAGGACTCCAAGCTCCCATTCTATGAGGGTTCTTTTTGGCGTACTCTTTTACCGCCTTTGGTGCTCTTCTATCAGAGTTACCCTCTCTCAAAACAGGGTTAACAGCACTACCTTTAATTTTATCGTATTTAGACTTAACCGTTTTTTCCTCATCAGTCTTTGGCTCTTCGGGATAATCTGGCAACTTATATCCTTGTCCTTGAAGCTCTTTTATAGCCGCTTGTAACTGTGGAATAGACGCGGAGATATTTGGAAGCTTGATAATATTAGCTTCTGGGGTCTTTGCCATTTCACCTAGCTCTGCTAGGGCATCTCCTATTTTTTGATCCTCAGAGAGGTATTCTGGGAAGTTGGCAATAATTCTTCCCGCTAGTGAAATATCTCTTGTTTCAACATTAATATCAGCTGAAGAAGTAAAAGCTTCAATAATTGGTAATAACGATCTTGTGGCTAACGCTGGGGCTTCATCGGTGATGGTATAAATGATTTTTGAGGAATCTGCCATTTTTACTTTTTAGTTTACTTGATTTTGCATGTCATCGCTGTCAACTGAATTTTTATTGAACAACTTTTGACCCATTTAGTTTGAGGCACGAAAATACATGTAATCAGCGAGATAACGCAGATAGAGTCGAAAAAGCTGATGAAATGACAAAAATTGAATTAACCGTTGAATAATGAAAACCCTCACAACCCCGATCATTATTTATAGGGTTCGTTTTGAGAATTTATGATTGATCAAATTTCAGAGATTTTAAGCTAATATTACAAGAGAGCTGCGTTTCATTAGCTGTAAAAAGATTTTTGTATCACTACTTGGACTAGCCTTTTCAGTAGCTTTCTTTTTCGTTTGGAAAGTCTCCACTCTTTACATCTGTGATATAACCCGTTACCGCTTTACCAATTATATCTTGCAAGTTGGTGTATTGCCGTAAAAACCTAGGTTTAAACTCTTGGTTTATCCCAAGCATATCATGCACCACCAATACCTGTCCGTCCGTATCCGGTCCCGCACCAATACCTATAGTTGGAATGTTTAATGACTTACTTACTTCTTTGGCCAGTGCGGCTGGGATTTTTTCAAGCACCATACCAAAGCACCCGTACTCCTCCAGAAGTTTAGCATCCTCTTTCAGTTTCAAGGCTTCCTCTTCTTCTTTAGCGCGCACGGTGTATGTTCCGAACTTATAAATGCTTTGTGGCGTCAAGCCTAGGTGTCCCATAACTGGAATACCGGCACTCAATATTCTGGTTACACATTCTTTAATTTCAACTCCACCTTCCATTTTAACAGCATGGGCACCCGACTCCTTCATGATTCTAATGGCCGACCTTAAGGCTTCTGAAGAATTTCCTTGGTAATAACCAAACGGAATATCTACCACTACTAATGCACGAGTAACCGCCCTTACTACTGAAGCAGCATGATAGATCATTTGATCTAAGGTTATGGGCAAAGTAGTTTCATGACCGGCCATAACGTTCGAAGCAGAATCACCCACCAAAATCACATCAATTTTATTCGCATCTAATATCTTAGCTGTGGAATAATCATATGCGGTAAGCATGGTTATTTTCTCTCCACGCTCTTTCATATTCTGAATTTGATGCGTCGTGATTTTCTTTATTTCATCTTTCGAAACAGACATTCTTGTTAAAATCTTATGAGTACACCGAGATTAAACATCAAAATAACTAAAATAATCTCATGTGAATATAAAAAAGCCCCTACTTTCGTTAGGTCACTAACTGACGGACATGCCATGAAACGTTATTCAAAAGTTATAGCACTGCTTCTCGTTTCCTTTTTGGTAACATTCCATTCGTATGCTCAATTCCCCCCTGCCGCGGACAGCACAGCATCTCTTTCAGGTAAGAACGCGACCTCCACAACCGATAATCATGAGAACCTAGATCGAAATGCCAACATCCTTCTGTTGAATAAAACCGTCCAAATCACCTCTAACGATGGCATAGACGCGATGTACAATTTCAAGTTTAAGATCGCAGAATACCAATTCAAAAACCTAAGAAAGCATTACGGATGGCACCCTTTACCCTATTTCCTTTTAGGCTTAAACGAGTGGTGGCAGCTTTTACCATATGTTGATAACAAATATCATGATGAGGCCTTTTTTGCCTACATGGATACCTCGCTTGTACTAGCCAAAAGAATTTATAAGGAAGTAAATAAAATTGAAGGCGCTTTTTTCCTAGCAGCTACTCAAGCTTTTCGAGGACGACTGCTTGGAGAACGAGGGAAGTGGCGCAAAGCAGCCTTTGCCAGTAAAAGTGCCATGAACTGGCTAGAGGACTGCCGTGGAAATGAGGAGTTTAGCCCAGAGATTTTATTTGGAGACGGACTCTTTAATTACTACGTCGAATGGGTGCCTGAAAACTACCCTATGCTCAAGCCGTTTATGCTCATTTTTCCTGATGGGGATAAGAAAAAAGGCATAGAACAACTTCGCAAAGTAACCCAAAACGCTTTTTATACGCGGACTGAGGCCAAATATTTCTTAATGAGAATACTTTCTGAGGAAGAAAATAATGTATTCGCAGCTCTCGAGATTGCAAGAGATCTACATGAAACCTATCCCGATAACGCTTATTTTCACCGCTATTATGCCAAAATTTTATACCAATTGGGGCATCATAAAAAACTTGAAGAAGTATGTAATGAGATCATAGAAAGAATTGAAGAGGGCGATGCCGGATATGAAGGAAATAGTGGGCGCTATGCGTCATTCTTTCTAGGTCAGGTCTATGAGGCAAGAGGGGAGTTAAAAAAGGCCGAGGACAACTATTTGCTTGCAGTTGTATTTGGGGACGACCTAGGTTTACAAGACAAAGGCTATTATTTATATTCATTGCTAAACCTAGGACAAATAGCTGAAAAGCAAAAGGACTTTAAGAAAGCTTATGAATATTACCAAAGCCTTAAAAATCATGGCAAAAAACATAAAACTGGGAAAATAGCGAAGACAAGAATTAAGAAGCTGAAGAAGCTAATTTGACCGAAAAAGATCCAGGAAGTTTTCTTGGTTAGATAAGACCGAATACTTAGAGATCACCGTATCACGTCCCTTCTTACCCATTTGAATTCTCTTCTCCTTATTCTCGATTAGAAGACTTAAGCTTTCATTCCATTCCGTTTCGTTACTGCATAGAAACCCGTTGGTTCCATGCTCAACGATTTCGGTGTTCACGCCAACCGGAGAGACGACAGCTGGCATCTCAAGAGCCATATACTGCAACGCCTTAAAGCCACACTTTCCCGATGACCACTTATCATCTTCCAACGGCATTATGCCAATGTCAATTTTTTGCAAGTCAGAGATTTCATTTTCCTTGTTCCAAGGAATGTATTGAAGGCCTTCGAATTCAAAATCCGGCTCCTTATTTGAAATCACCAAGAAAGAAGTATCATACTTTTCACATAAAGACTGTACAATTGGTAATATCGGTATTAGGTATTTCATGGTCGAGTGTGTCCCGGTCCACCCTATGCAAACGTTACGATTACCTTCTCGTCCCATAGCTCCTGGCAATGGAACATGAAGCCCTTCGGTATCTATGGTAGTAGGGTTAATGACAACTTGAGAGTTATACTTACTAGCAAACTCCGCCAAGTACGCGTTTCCTACTGACACTTTCCAACTCCACTTCACAATAGACCGGACTTTAGGTTTATACTTCGCGAGCTTGGTTATTGCACTTTCATTGCCTTCATCTGGCAGCCAAATGGCATCATCAAAGTCATAGATAATTTTCTTTCGTAGAATTTTAGCAATGATGAACTCAAATATTGGAGGACCAAAAGGTAATGCCTCTCGATGCAAAAAGATAAAGTCGTAATTGAATACTTTGGTGAGGTGTACGACTCGTCGCAGACATCCACTTAACACTGCCCAGACGCGAGCAAATTGAGCATTTGGCCGATAGAAGACCTCCCATGACTTCCTTGTTAAAAAGGGCATAAATGAATATGAAATCCCCTGTCCTTCGAGTATTCGCAAATATTGTGCAAACCGGAAGCGCTGGGATGCTGCTTGCCCATGAGGATATGGACACAGGAAAAGTACATTTCTATTTGATTTCTTGTGATTCTTGATAGCTTTTAGGGATCTCGTTAACAAGTTGATCTTCGGCGTAGCCAGAAAGCTTTTTAAGCCTCCATGCATTTACCTCACCATTTTCATGACCCGAGTACAGTATGCGTTTCGCTAGATCTAAGCTCAAACAATTAGCCGTACTCGAATACCCTTTCAATTCGCCGAGAGTAACTCCCGGAACATTCTGAATTAGGACATTTCCATTCTTGGAACTACTCACAATTGTTTTCGTATCACGGTCGTACATTAGATCCATAATTTCAGTGGTGTGTCCCTCGTACTTTTTTATTAAATCGCCTTTCAATCCCCAAAGTCGCACCGTTCCATCCTTAGACCCTGTTAGAAAAAGATCATTATCCACAAAACTTACCGCAGTCACCGGAGAATTAATCTCTGTAATTCTTGCCAGCAGTTTTCCGTTGATAGTCCAAACTTTTGGTTCTAGGTCGCCAGCAGTTGTCACGACATACTTTCCATCACTAGATACTGCTGCGTCTGTTATTCCGTACTTATGACCAATTAACGCTCCTACCTTCTTGCCATTCAAACTAAAAACAAACGTTTTTTTGTTTGTTAGTCCTAACAAACAATATTGACCAGAGTCTGCTTCAAACATCTGAAAATGGGTCACTCCCTTTTTAGTTATTGAAGGAAGGACTATAGAATCCATGGCATTCCGTATATATCCATTAAGGTCTAATAAATAACCATTGGAGAATGCGGTAGCTGAATCTCTTCCAAAAAAACCCTTTAGTTTTTTGGAAGAAGATAAGGAGTTTATGACTTGACCAGACACTTCTAAGGTTTCAATTTCACCGTCCATTTGATCAATGGTTTTATAAAAATAATATTGATCGTACACCCTATTCGCCTCAGCAGAGATAATGGAGTCAGAAGTTATTTTACTCGCTTGCTTTAAGATCGCCATGGCCAGAGTTGGGTTTGTTTCCAGCGTGTCTCGAGCCAAAATCAATAAGCGAAAAGCCTCCTTTTCATTAGAAGTAACTTCTTCGAATCCACTGTATGAGTTTTTAGGCTTACTATCAGGCGCCTGAACTTCTATGAAAACAGTATCAAAAACTTTAATTTCTTCTTTCAATGGTTTGTCAAAAGAGGTATTGCTTTGTTCATCTATGACTTTATTCAATGCACTTATCTGAAGTCGAAGTGAATCTTTTTTCAACGCATTCTCTCTAAGAAGTCCCTCGTAATTCATTTTCTCCTGTTCGAGTAATGCAATCTTTGTGGTTAGTGCTCTTACCTCTTTACTATTGTCTTTTGGTGCTAAGCGGGTAGCATTTTGTTGGGCGTCCTTGAGTTGCTTTGTCAGAGTAGCAGATCTATCATTACTTTCCTGAAGGCGTTCTAATAAACCGCTTAATTGCTCTGCCGATTTTCGCTGTTCGACCATTAAAACCTCCAACTCTTCCTTCAAAGACGCTTCGTTTTTCAGATATTGTTTTATCTGTTGGGACTGCTCTTCTACTATGTGATTCAGAGAATCCACTGCCGATTGTGCTCGGTTTGATTCTGACTTTTCACAGGCGTTAAAGAGAATAAGGATAAAGAAAAACTTAATTACCTTCTTCATCTAGTTGATTTTGATACCAAATGTATGCGAAAGTCAATAGACTTGGTACTCTCTGCGCAATTAAATGGAATCCATAAAATAATTACACAAAAGGGTTGGTTTGAAAGACGTATTGCTGGATTTTATATCAGCTCTTAAATAGACTTTATATAATTAGGTACTTTTGGATAGTATGGTTTATTCGGCGCTCAACGGCATCTGTTTAGTACGAGGAAAAGTTGGCTATCCAAATTATATGGCACAAAAAAAGCGGATTGATTACAATCCGCTTTTCACTTCTAACTATCTAAAACTTAACTCAATTTGCAAAAACTAAATTCCCTTGGTTTCGAATCTCCTCCATCATCACTTGATAAGGAATCCGCTTACCTGAGATTAACCCTTTAATTTGATTCGGGTCCTTAACAATTTTTTTCCGAATGTTCTCATCCGGATACTTGGCAACAAATTCTGCCACGGAGTACGGCTTACTCCAGTTAGGCCTTGAAGCACCAAAAAGACTGGTGCTAAATTCTTTTTTCACGATTAATCTGAGTTCTTTCTCCATTGCTGTTTTGTTTGCTGTTTATAACTTGTTAAAACTACGTTTGACCAAGCTACATATCAACTAACGACAAGAGCTAGCCTAGGTGACTCTTTTGCGATAAACCGATTGGTTTTATCGACCAATTCGAGATATTAACTGCCTTAACTTCTTAAACAAGCAAAATATAAGTCAATTTTAAAGAGAAATAATACAATAAAAACAGGGATAACTCAATAAAAAACCTGTAAAATCACATAAAATATTATTCCGCTGATTTAATCTGCGCAGCCAACCGCTGATAGTTACGGTTTTGTGGGTGGGATTGAAGAAGTGAAGTGATCACCTTTTTTGCCCGGCCATAGTCTTTCTTTTCGTAATGAAGATAGGCCAATGCATAAGTAACTCCTTCATCATTTGGGTTTTGGGCCAAAATAATCTTAAACTCCTTTTCTGATTCAGCATACTTTCTGATTCGTTGTAAGATCAAGGCGTAGTTGTATCGAAAACGCGTATTTTCAGGAGTCAACGACACCGCCTTTTTCATGTAAATAGCAGCCTCTTCCATTCTTTTTTGCTCAGCTAAGAGTAACCCTAATGAATAGTGAGCCTGATCATATTGGGGCTCCTGATCAATTACTTTTTTAAAGAGCTTTTCGGCTTCGATTACTTTTTTCTGACCATAATATAGCATTGCAAGGTTAAACCTAGCCGCATTAAATCTATTGTCTAGTAAAATAGCCTTCTTATAGGCAGCCTCTTCTCCTTGCTGATTCCCTATTCGTTGGTAGTATTCAGCCCTCCTCATTTGACCACTAGGGAAATCTGCCGACATCACTAAGGCATCATTAAACTCTCTAAACGCCTTATTAAATCGTTCGACCTGAACGGCATCCATTTGTGGAACAAGCAATTCTGTTAGCAACTCTGCCGCCGCGATTCTTACTGATCGAATAGAGTCCTGAAGTATTCTTCCAACTACTTTAATTCTATCCTCTATGGGTAAATAATCCTTACCGTATATAAGCGAAGTGTAACGAACCAGCGGTTCTTCATCGTGATATAAGTCTATTAACGTATTTATAGTTTGTTCATTTGGCACTTTACTCAAGTGATAAGCAGCGGTAGCCCGAGCTATCGCAGGTTGACTGGCATCTTTAGCCAATTCGATAATTTCAGGAATTGACTCCAATAGTTCATCACTTGCTTTCACTAAAATCTCAGAAAAGTGGCTTGGACGTTGCTTACCATGCCATTTTTCCACCGCTTTAGTCGCCCAATTGGTTGATTTATCTGTATGACAATCATTACATGCATTTGGTGTACCATATTTTTCACTCAAATCAGGTCTAGGAATTCTAAAGCTATGGTCTCTGCGGAAATCGTTGCCCATATAATACCTCCCAGGCATATGACAGTTGATACATTGCGCTCCTTCGGACCCAACTGGATGTTGAAAATGATCAATAACATCATATTTTTCAGGGATATGACAGGATGTACAAAGGGTATTACCTGACCATTTTAATTTGAGGGAATGTGGCTCATGGCAATCGGTACACCGCACCCCATTATGATACATTTTACTCTGTATGAAAGATCCATAAACATATACCTCTCCAAGAATTTGTCCATCAGCATGATAGTTTCCTTCTCTTAAGATGTCTGGAGTATAATGATCCATAAATACTCCCGAGTGATCAAAAGACTTCGTCACCTGTCCTCTCAGTGAGTGACATCTAGCACATTGGTCTACTTGTTCTTTTGAAGAAATACCTGAAGTGAGTTTTAACAAATCGTACTTCTTGACATCTTTAGGATTCTTAACCCATTCGACATGCTTTTTCCCGGGACCATGACACGACTCGCAACTCACATCAATTTGATTAAATGTGGTATTATATTCACCAGTAGAGGGTTTAAAGTTCTTTTTAAGGTTCGTAGAATGACAATCTGCACACATCGTATTCCATCGTAAACCTCCTTTGGTCCAATGTATCCATTCGTCTACTTCAACTTTAGTAGTGTCATATAAGTCATACCATTCTTTCTTTTGGGTATCCCAAGCAACACGCAAGCACTGCATATTTCCGTCAGGAAAATTAATGATATACTGTTGAAGCGGTTCGACACCAAAGACATAACTGATTTCGAAATCTTTATATCCTCCATCATCACCTTCAGTATTCACCCAAAAAGAAGAGCCTTTTTTAAAAAACAAGTAATTCACGCCTTGACTTTCGAAAGCTATACTGTCAAAAGAAGCAAGTACCGTATTTGGATTAGCCTCATCCATCGAATGATCATGATGGGAGCCTTTCCAGGTTTCATATTCCTCATTGTGGCAAGAGGCACATCGCTTTGTGCCGATATAGTTTGGATCCGCTGCTATAAGGCTATGTTCTGGACCAACTTGACTCTTCGCAGATAAGGAAGTGTTTTCTTGTTTTTGAGAACAGCTTTGAATGACAAAAAAGATACTCCATAGTATACATACTCCACCTAAGAGATAATAAATTGACTTTTTTCCCTTGCTATCCATTCCAACATCGAAGATGGTGATTTTTTCGAGATCCTGACATCATTATTAGCTAATCAATATTCGTTCTAGATTATTAATACCACTTGTGTTTTGAATCTTAGTTTATATCCAAACGGCATAAAAAAGGGACCGAAGTCCCTTTTGTTTATCTTATTCGGTAGCCTCTTCTAAATATGCAGCGGTCTATTTTCCGTTGCCGCTAAGCAGGCTTCTTTCACGGCTTCCATGTAGGTAGGATGAGCATGTGACATCCTAGAGACATCTTCTGCTGCTGCTCTAAACTCCATCGCCGTCACAGCCGAAGCAATCATATCGGCAGCCCGAGGGCCAATGATGTGGACACCTAAAATTTCATCAGTGGATTTATCAGCCAATACTTTAACTACGCCATCAATATCCATACTTGCCCTAGCACGCCCTAAAGCCTTAAACGGAAATGAACCTGACTTATAGGCAACTCCGGCCGCTTTCAATTGTTCTTCTGTCTGGCCAACACCAGCCACCTCTGGCCAGGTGTATACGACCCCAGGGATCAAGTTATAGTTGATATGCGGTTTTTGACCTGCCAAACTCTCGGCTACTAAAACGCCTTCTTCTTCCGCTTTGTGCGCCAGCATCGCTCCTTTGATCACATCACCTATCGCATAGACATTTTCTACGCTTGTTTGTAAGTGATCATTTACTTCTATCCGCCCTTTGTCGTCCAGTTTAACCCCAATATTTTCAAGGCCCAGTCCCTCAGTATAAGGCTTCCGTCCGATAGACACTAAACAATAGTCACCATTTATCTCTACAGACTCTCCTTTTTGATTCTCTGCTGTAACCTTTACTTCTTTCCCAAGGTTCTCAACATTGGTCACTTTATGCTTAAAGAAGAACTCAAAACCAAGTTTCTTAAGCGACTTCGTCAACTCTTTACTCAACACCCCGTCCATTCCCGGGATAATTTTATCCATAAACTCCACAACGGATACTTTCGCACCTAGTCGAGCATAAACAGACCCTAGCTCCATTCCGATTACGCCACCACCAATTACAATTAGATGTTTGGGCACTTCTTTGAGCTTTAAGGCCTCGGTACTTGTAATCACCCGTTCCTTATCCACATTCATAAATGGCAAGGTAAACGGCTTTGAACCCGTGGCAATAATAACTTGTGAGGTCTTGATCGTCGACTCTTGATCTCCGTTTGAAACTTTAATCGTATTCTTGTCAATAAACGACCCCGTTCCCTGATGAACATCTATTTTGTTCTTCTTCATTAAGTAAGCAACTCCTTCACAGGTTTGCTTGACCACCTCATCCTTTCGACCAATCATTTGCTTAAGATTGATCTTCGGCTTGTTGATTGTTATGCCATGCTCCTTGAAGGTATGCGTAGCATTATGAAAGTGTTCTGAAGAGTCCAATAGTGCCTTAGAAGGAATACACCCCACATTCAAACATGTACCTCCTAAGGTCGGGTATTTTTCAACTATCGCCGTTTTGAAACCTAGCTGGGCACATCTGATTGCCGCTACATATCCACCAGGTCCTGAACCAATTACGGTAACGTCGTAACTCATTTATTTAAAATATTTTAATCCAAAAGAATGAGTGCACTAACTCAGAAAAAGCAGTGCACCCTTTATAACAATGACAAAATCTTATACGCCAAGTAAAAGTCTTGTCGGGTCTTCCAATAACTCTTTTACCCTTACCAAGAAACTCACTGACTCTCGTCCGTCAATGATCCTATGATCGTAGCTCAGAGCAATGTACATCATTGGTCTAATTACTACTTCGCCATTTACTGCAACAGGTCTTTGCACGATGTTGTGCATCCCCAAGATCGCTGATTGAGGAGCGTTGATAATAGGTGTCGACATCATCGAACCAAATATCCCTCCATTGGTGATCGTAAAAGTACCTCCTGACATTTCCTCAATACTCAGTTTACCATCACGAGCGCGCGTTGCGAGTCGGATAATTTCTTTTTCTATTCCATCAAATGATAGTGTCTCTGCATCACGTATTACGGGTACGACTAGTCCTTTAGGTGTTGAAACCGCAATAGAAACATCACAGAAATCGTGATAAACAATCTGGTCACCATCGATTTGTGCATTAACCGCTTTCCACTCTTGAAGCGCCACACAACAAGCTTTGGTGAAGAATG
>CAYMST010000161.1:0-11211 GCA_964393115.1 uncultured Roseivirgaceae bacterium
TAGCAAAATGAATCCTTTTCGTATTAATTTGCAGTAATGTCTAGAACTCACCTCAATATACTTATTCACTTAGCCAAGGTAGATGGCGTAGTGGTTCAGGAAGAGATCGACCTGATTAATAAGATCGGAAAAGCAAATGGCTTATCGGAAGACGAAATAAGTGCTTGCTTTGATGAGCCTAATGCTATTGAGTCAATGGTTCATTTACCAGACGATGTCAAGTTTGATTTCATCTACAGCATCGTTCAGTTAATGAAAATTGATGGGCGGATCTATAAGGAAGAACTCAGTTTTTGTGCCAAAATGGCTTCTAAGTTAGGTTATGACAGTGACGTACTACTTGAATTGATCCCTAAGATTTACAGCGATCCACATTTGACCACGGATCCGCAAAAAATCAAATCCAAAATACAGCATTACCTTATTGAGAAGCCCTGAATTGTAGGTTTCTGAGATAAGTTTTGTTAAAAGGTTGTATAAAAAGGCCTATCATAAGAGGTTTAGGGGTATTGATGAGTTCGTTTAGTTTATTCAAAGTCTATTTTACGAGCTGGTATAAAGTCATGCAATACGCGGTTTGAACTAACTCTTTTGTACAATTATCCAATAGATCCCATATAACCCCAATTGATATAATAAATGGAGGTAGACGCATATCTGGAAAAGTATCTCGATCTCATAAAGATTGAGAGAGAAGAAGATCTCCGACAATATCAGGAAAGAATGATGAACACCTCTCTTCAAGAAAGAAAAAAAGAGGGGGTTTGTTGGTATCCCGTTGTTGTGACCAACGAACAAATTGGTGTAGGAGAAAAGTATATTCTTACTCTGGAAAAAACCGGAGACTTGGAACAAAAACACCACTTCCAAGCAGGAGGAATTATAAACTTCTTTACGAGTGTAGATGATCAAAGGGGCATAAACGCCGTTGTAAAACAAGTCCGTGATCATAAAATGAAAATCGTCCTGAACGGTGACGAGCTACCTGAGTGGATTAATGATGGAAAGCTTGGCATAAATTTAATGTTTGACGACTCTACATATCAGGACATGAAATCCACTATTAAAAACCTACAATCCACTAATAATGAACGTCTTAAGCACCTAATAAACATCATTTACAACAACACTACTACTAGCTTTAAGAATCTCCCTCCTACTAACAATCCGTCTCTAAATAAAACACAGCTAAAAGCAGTCAACCATTGCATAGCCTCAAATGATATCGCTATTATCCATGGACCTCCTGGCACCGGAAAGACAACCACCATATCTGCCACAATAGCTGAAATAGTCAAGGCAGAAAAGCAAGTACTAGTCTGTGCTCCAAGTAATACTGCTGTGGATGTGCTCGTTGAAAAACTCACATCCTCACATATCGAAGTGCTTAGGATAGGACACCCAGCTCGAGTCACTGACTCTGTTCTCAGAAGTACTCTCGACCATCAGTTGACAGAGCATGATCACTACAGTGACTTAAAAATGCTCCGAAGAAAATCTGAGGAGATGAGAAAAATGGCGCTGAAGTATAAGCGTAATTTTGGAAAGGCAGAACGTGAGCAACGTAGGCAACTGTTAAAAGAGGTATCCTCGCTTAGAAGTGAGGCTATTGAACTCGAGCATTTTATGATTAAATCAATTCTCAATCAAGCTCAAGTGATCGCCTGCACGTTAAGCGGTTCAAACCATAAACTTCTTAAATCTCGACATTTCAAAACGGTATTTATTGATGAAGCTGGTCAAGCACTTGAAGGAATGTGCTGGACGGCAATGATGAAGGCTGATCGAATCATCTTGGCTGGAGATCAGCAGCAGCTCCCTCCTACCGTAAAGTCCTTTAAAGCTGCACAACAAGGTTTTGCCAATACGGTTCTAGAAAGAATGATAGAGAGACCGGGAGTCTCGACCATGTTGGATACTCAATATCGAATGATGGAGGAAATATCATCCTTCTCAAGTCAATACTTCTATCGCGGTCAACTTCATGCACACGCATCCATAGCTAAACGCGAACTAAAACTATCACCAGTAGTGGAATTTATAGATACTGCAGGTTGTGGGTTTGATGAGAAGGTAAATCCTAAAACGCTCAGCACGTATAATTCGGAAGAAGCCAACTTTCTAGTTAGTCATATGGCGAAGAACATAGGTGAAATTGGTATTGAACAAATTATCTCCAAAAACCTCACTATTGGAGTAATAGCACCATATAAAGCGCAAATAGAAGTAATTCGCAAAACCATATCAGAGCACCCCTTTTATCAAGAGCTAAAGGATCATATTATCATCTCTTCAGTAGACGGGTTTCAGGGACAGGAGCGAGATATCACCTACATTTCCTTCACGAGATCAAACGATAAAGGCGAAGTGGGTTTTCTGAAAGAGATAAGAAGGACAAATGTCGCCATCACCCGAGCAAAGCGGCAACTCATTATGGTAGGAGATTCCGCGACGTTAAGTACGCACCCATTTTATGATAAACTCATACAGCATTATCAGTCTTCTGAAGCCTACAAGAGTGCTTTTGAATACATCTATATGGAGTAGAAACATATCTCTCAGTCTTTAAAGTTTATAGAACAAACCACACGGTTTAAGGCCTGGTGGTGTTCTTGAGAAAGAGTTTATCTGCTAAAAATAAAGGTTGTCGTTGGCAGATATGAAACCAACACATATACAAGCTTGACGTTGTTTTACAACTTTATGAGCTAAAAAAAATCTTCGTTTACTTGATCAAATAATAGAACTCCAAAGCGCTATACGAACACCTTAGAGCTAAAATACAAATAGATATAAAAAAAGAAAGCCATACTTAATAGTATGGCTTTGCTCGAATCTAAAACAACTAACCTAAAACTTAAATGATGTATCTTCAATAACGGTATAACCTTGAGTTATTACCATTCTAACTTCTTTATTTTTATAAAGTTTCGAAAAATCGTAATATTTTGAGATTTTACTTCCTTTTTCCAAGACTTCTTGATAAATCTCGTGACCCTCTTGGTCGAAAGCGACAACACTCAAATTATTTAACAAAGTTTTATTCGCCAATAACACTACTTTTTTATCATCTGTTAAACCAATAAGTCTAACTTCATCTAAAAGTAAATCTGAAGCCTTTCTGCTAACTAAAACTTCTTGCTTGACTTTGCCTTGCTTTTTACTATACACAACAAATGTATAGACACCATCAGGCAACTTATTTAAGTTAAACCTTTTGGTAAACTTCACAACCGGTTCCGTTCTTTCAATAAACAGAAGCTTATTCTGATTATCATACAACCGAATAGAAACCTTTTCCTCTTCTTCGGCCGTGAAAAACAATTGGAATTGATTTTCACCACTAGGTAGCACTTCCATTTTAGCTTTACCAGCTGTTAAAGAAACAGCGGAAACTTCTGAAACGGCAACACCAGTAACTATTACTAGCGCTGTCAAATAGTTCATTAACCTTTTCATGATAAATCAAATTATGATTTTCATTACAAAATTAAACAAACACTATTAAATCATTCAACAAAATGAGGTTACCCTATTGTTATCATCAATAAAAACTTCTTTTCGTTACGACTTTTACTACTTCAATGAACTTTACAATACAGATTTATGGCGAATCCCATTAATACCCATATTTCTTTGCAAAATTACTAACAAAAAATAGAATACTGGAAATCGGAATATAAAAAATAAATGAAATTTTGTCTTATTTCAAAAAACAAGAAAATTTAAGCCCTATAAATAATTAGGAGTTCTATATCCAACTACTCGTTTTGAAATTACCCAATAATATTTGGTTATGTGTATCATTAACAAAAGCTATAACCAACTCGACTCACTATCACTCTTAACATTGACTTAACAAAACTGCACTATTCTTATATTTTTCTTTCTTTTAACACCACTAGAGCAGTTTCAGATTTTTTTTTCGTTTTTTTTCACTCTTATTACTGTTATTTATTGTTTGTTTTCGAAAAGATCTTATCTTTGTAATCAAATAGTAGTTCAAGGTTAAAGTAATATTCGGAAAGGGGAGATGAATGTCTCCCTTTTTTTTTTGCCTAAAATCCAAAAAAGTATCCGAAAATGAAATGATTTATTGGCAGCAATATCCATTTATTCGCTTTTCTCTACTGTTCGTCTGCGGAATCCTACTTTTTAACGAAAAAACACAACCTTTTTCTTCTTATGTTATTACTATAACTTTTTTAGTATTTTTTTCCTGTGTATTTACGCAGTTAATAACTAAAACAAACCTGAAATTCATTAGATTTCGCCATTTTAAGACATCAATACTTATAGTACTTACCGGATTTTGTTCGATTTCACTAAAACACCAACAAGCCGAAATACCACCTCTTATATTAAATTCCTCGCACGATTTTTTTGGTATTATTGAGCATATCAAGAGCACAAATTCCCAAACACAAATCATTCTAGACTTAAAATATAACGGGACTGGTAGCGTTTTTGAAAAAGCCGAAAAAAAAACCAGTCCAAAAGTATTAGTACTTGTCAACAAGGACTCTTCAACTTCCTTTAAGGACTTCCATCAAAGGAAACTCAATATTGGAGATCTAATTAACGTGTTTGGTAGAATTAACCAGATCCCGGAGCCTCAAAACCCACACACCTTTGATTATGCATTTTACTGGAAAACAAGGGGAATACGTTACCAAAGCTTCGCAAAAGAAAATGACTTAATCACTTTAAAAAAAGGATTTAGGATAAGTTCGTCCCGATATGCATATACCTTAAAGCTCGACATAGAAAACATGTTGAAACGCACTTTATCCCCAAACACATATGCTTTATGTAGTGCTCTCCTCCTGGGGTCAAAGGAGCACATCTCACAAGTCACCAAACAATCTTTTTCCCATACTGGGACCATGCACATACTAGCAGTTTCCGGCTTTCATGTTGGAATAATACTGCTTTTTTTATCCTTTTGTTTAGCACCGTTAGACAGAATAACTTCTTCAATACGAGCAAGGAGCATGATATCCATTATATTTATCTGGTTATTCGCGCTTATTACGGGACTATCACCATCTACACTTCGTGCCTGTATCATGGCATCAGTAGTATTATTTGGCCAAGCGATTTCAAAATCGGGAAACAGCTACAACTCATTGGGCGTATCGTGCCTCTTGTTACTTGCTTACGACCCATACTTACTTTTTGACATTGGTTTCGAGTTTAGCTTCCTAGCAGTTTTTGGCATTCTTTACTTACAACCTAAGCTTTACGCCTTATTGTCTATCCAAAATATCGCTATCAACGGCATTTGGAAATTGACATCTATTAGTCTGGCTGCTCAGATAGCTACTTTACCACTCAGCTTGTATTACTTCCATGCTGTACCTGTCTACTCATTAATCGTTAACCTTATTGCAGTCCCTATTGCCTCTCTATTAATCCCTTTGTTGCTCGTCCATCTAGCAACCTCTGCAGTAGGCTTGTCATTTTTGCTTTCCGCGGTCATTGAAGCCTTAACCAGTTGGCTATCTGAATCGCTACTATTTTTTGGAAACGCAAGTGGTTCGGTGATCGGTAACATACACTTATACCCTGTAGAAGTTTTGACTTTATACATCGGTTTAGTTTTCTTCCTTGTCTACATCAATTCCAAATCGGCCAAACATCTTATTGTTGGACTATGCATCATCCTATTTTTTATAGTAAACCGAAATCTAAGTCAATGGAAAACAAGCTCTCATTCATTATTAACCATATACAGCATGAAAGAGGCTTTTGCGCTTGACTATTTCAATAACAATCAAGTACATTATTGGCACAACCCGAAAGTTGAACCAACTGCCCATAGCCGTATAATACTACCAAATAGAATTGCAAACCGGGTAGGCGAGAGTAAACGCATGGACGTTCAGGTTGACCAGAATGAGTCTGTCCAAATGATGGTAATTGAGAATAAAAGGATAGCCAGATTAGCAAAGCAAGGATCTCATGATATATTTGACACGAATATATTGATTCTTGGAGGAGATGCTATCTCGAAACTGGACCAAATTGAGCATATAGCATTTGATTATCTAATCATAGATGGGACTAATAGTTGGAAAACATGTAGTCAGCTTACGCGAGAAGCCAATCTTCAGAACATCATGTATAGTAATTTAAAGCAAGGAGATGCTTTACAATTTAGTATATCGAAAAATAATGAATGGGAAATGCTTTAACAATACTTAAATCATATTGGGGGCATGATACCTTCCGTCCTCTGCAGCAGGAAATTATCCAGTCGGTTTTAGAGCATCCTCATACATTAGCCATTCTCCCGACAGGTGGTGGCAAATCTATTTGCTATCAAGTACCCGGATTATTACTCCCAGGCGTAACTATAATCATTACTCCTCTTATTGCTTTGATGAAGGACCAAGTGAACCAGCTTCAACAAAAAGGTATTAAGGCTAAAGCAATTCATAGTGGGCTTTCGAAGCGTGAGATAGAATCCAATTTGAACAACTTTTTACATGGCGGTTATAAGTTTCTCTATGTAGCTCCAGAACGACTACATGCTGAACTTTTTAAAGAATACTTAAAAGAAATAAAAGTTTCTTTATTGGCAGTTGACGAAGCTCATTGTATTTCGCAATGGGGGTTTGACTTTAGAAAAAGCTACCTCAGGATTCGTGAGTTCATAGAATTCAAAAATATAGATCGGATCATTGCGGTAACAGCTTCGGCTACAGACAAAGTACAACACGACATCATAAACCAACTCAACTTATCAGAGGTCAATTTCTTTCGTGGTGACTTTTTAAGAAAGCGTTTGTCTTATTCGGCTTTTGAAATCGAGGACAAACCAAAGAAGCTGCTTCAAGTGCTGTCGGGAGTACCAGGATCAACCATAATCTACACACGCAGTCGAAAAAACACCATTAAACTTAGTGAATGGCTTACCCAAAATGGCTTCAAGAGTACGGCCTACCATGCCGGAATGGCTAGCATAGACCGTGAAAAAGCGCAACAAAGGTGGAGTTCGAATAAAAGTAACATTATGGTTGCCACCAATGCATTTGGCATGGGCATCGACAAATCAGATGTTCGCCTGGTCATACACTATGACCTTCCGGACAGTATTGAATCTTATTACCAAGAAGCAGGTCGAGCTGGAAGAGATGAGAAAAATGCTTTTGCGGTTCTTTTATATAACCAAGCCCATCTAAAAAGACTAAAAGAAACCGTTGCTGAAAACTATCCAGACATCTCAACCATAAAGCTGGTATACCAAATGATAAACAATCACCTAATGATTGCTAGTGGTTCCTTACCTCAACAATCTTTCGATTTTGATGTAGAGGTATTTGCCCAAAACTTCAAACTCGGCAAAAACATTGTATACCAATCTCTCAAGCGCTTACAAGATCAAGGTGTACTCCTCATAGACGAAGACATGCAAAGAAAGTCTGAAATCAAAATCAACTTAAACCGGCAAGAGCTATATGAGTTCCAAGTAGCACATGCCAAATTGGATCCTATTATCAAATCTCTTTTGCGCATGCATGGAGGGGAAATTCTATCTTCCTTTGTGCAGGTTTCGGAATTCGACATCGCCAAGATTTTAAACATTTCTACTGGGGAGGTATACACCAGTCTCGAATACCTGCATAAAATAGAAGCTGCTTCTTACCACCGTCGAAAGCAAAAACCTCAAATTCAATTCCTTATTCCCAGGACTGAACCTGAATACCTACCCATTAATAGCAAAGAACTAATTAACCTTCGAACCAATAAGCTTGAAAACGTAACTGCATTCGAAAGGTATATAGAAAATAAAAACACATGTCGCTCACGCTTAATTCAAGAATATTTCGGCATCCAAGCGTCTGAGGACTGCGGGGTATGCGACAACTGTTTAAATCGTAAGAAGAACACCCTAAATTCAACCGATATAGTAGACCTATCGGAAAAAATCATCAATCAACTTCGTGATTCGCCGGTAACACGATCGCAGTTAGTTTCCAGTTTGGAGACCTATACTTCCGACGTAGTTGACAAAGCTCTCCAATTCCTATTACAAGAAAAGAAAATCAGTATTTCGCTTGACAATGAAGTCCAGTTGAACAACGACTAGGCGTATTTCAAAAAAAGTCTACTTTTTTTCTTATCTGGAATCTGTAAGATCGTTATACAAAAGAGCTGACTCGAACGGTGTATTACTAGAATCTATATCAACTCTTGAATATATTTTACATGGATAGGGCGATGTTAAAACAGCGGTGGTTCGTGTCAAAAGACTATCCAGACAACTCAAATTTACCGGGTTAAATAACCTAGTATTTTTTCATGTTCCAAACTGAACCACACGCTGTTCATAAGGTCTCGAACATATAACCCTCTATAGCTTTTGATGAATAGAAAAAAGGCAAACATCAAGTATTACAATTTTGAATGATATTTTTTATCAGATGATAAAAAGCATTTTGTCGATAAAATAGAAAACCCCGAAAGAATCTTTCGGGGTTTTTTCATGAAAAGGTTAATAAACTTATGGTAAATTAGGTCAGTTGCAATTCAAATTCATTGTATTACAAATATTTTGAATTTTATTAAAATAACAAAGAAAATAATGATCAAATTTCAAAAAACATTGGTTTTAAATAGCGTTTTATGCGAAAATCCAAAGTCCACCATCAGAAAAACAGTATAAAATCGCCAAATCAATGTAATTATCATCTAAATCAAGTATCCAGACTGACTGCTGTTTAGTAAATTTGCAATTGGTGTTCAGATGATTAAGTGCGGATGAAAAAGATAGCTTTTTATACATTAGGGTGTAAACTCAACTTCTCAGAGACATCGACAATTGGAAAGATGGCAGAAAAAAACGGTTATCATAAAGTAGAGTTTTATGATAACCCAGACATTTTTGTGATAAACACCTGCTCAGTTACCGAAAATGCCGACAAGAAGTGTCAAAAAATAGTAAAAGAAGCGAAGAAAATTTCTCCAGAGGCATACATTGCTGTCGTAGGATGTTATGCACAATTAAAACCCAAAGAAATCTCAGAAATACCTGGGGTAAGCGCTGTTTTTGGAGCTGCTGAAAAATTCCGATTATTTGATATCCTCAACGAAAACAAAGACACTAACAATAAAGTATTCGCATCGGAGGTAACACAAGCTAATACGTTCGTACATGCTAACTCATATGGTGATCGCACACGAACATTTCTTAAAGTACAAGATGGTTGTAATTACGGATGCGCCTTTTGTACGATTCCTTTAGCCAGAGGAAAAAGCCGTAGTGATTCGATATCAAATATTATTGAACAAGCACAAGCCATCGCCAAAACAGAGGTGAAAGAGATTGTGCTTACAGGAGTTAATATTGGTGACTTTGGTATTCAAAATGGTAAAAGAAAAGAGAAATTCATCGACCTAATCACCGCATTAGATGACGTAGAAGGCATCGAGAGGATACGGATATCATCTATTGAACCCAATCTACTATCATCCGAGGTGATCGAGTTTGTGGCTAACTCAAAACGTTTTGTCCCTCACTTTCACATTCCACTACAGTCCGGTAGCGACACTATCCTGACGGCGATGAAGAGAAGGTACTTATCGGGACTATATAAAGAGCGCGTCGAGAAAATTAAATCGCTAATGCCACACTGCTGCATTGGCGTTGATGTTATTACTGGGTTCCCAGGTGAAACGGAGGAGTTATTTCTGGAAACCTATAATTTCATCAACGAATTGGACATCTCCTACCTCCATGTATTTACTTATTCTGAAAGGGACAACACAGCTGCCGTTCAGATGAGCAACCCTATCCCTTTGAAGGATCGTAATAAACGATCAAAAATGTTACGGATTCTATCAGAGAAAAAACGAAGATATTTTTACCAAACTAACCTAGACCAGACGGGACGTGTCTTGTTTGAAGAAAAGGTTGAAGGCGGCATGATTAGCGGGTTTTCAGAAAACTATGTGAAGGTGACTGCTAAATATGATCCAGCGCTTATCAATGAGATCAAAGCGGTTCGTTATCAGTCTATCAACGAAAACGGGCTAGTAGAAATATCGGAAGCTATCGAGGAGGTTCAATTCACCCATTAACCTGAAAGCAAATCCTCAAATGATTGTCTCACTGATAACCAGTGAAACGTACAATTACTTATTCTTAATATTTCAAGCATTACGAAATAACAATTAACCGTTTGAATCAACTCTTCAATTGTGATCGTGAATGCTTTGGTTAGACAGTGTACATAAAACAGAAAAGCCTTTGCAAATGCAAAGGCTTTCAGTACCAAAGGCCGGAGTCGAACCGGCACTCCTTGCGGAACACGAGTTTGAGTCGTGCGCGTCTACCAATTCCGCCACTTTGGCGTTTTAAGGGCTGCAAAAATAGTTTTTTTGGTGTAATAGAAAAACAGTTGCAAGCTTTATTTCTTCTCAAAAGAAATAAAAATTGGTGCATCCAAAGACAGTCCTAAAAGTTGCGAAGCATTTCCTTGATAGATCCCTATTTCAAGCAATCCTAAACTATTAAATAAAACAAAGCAGTCTCCTGGCCCTACTTCACTATACGTTTTATTTATTCTGGTCAACCGCTCTGAACGACATTTAACATGAAATTTTGCATCTTGGTTATCCGGTAATGCCAGGATCGTATCAAACGCTGACTTCTCGATGTTACTTATAACATTTCCCGTAGACTCTATTCTGATCACATGTCCAACTATAGTTTGCTTCGAATACTTCGGCATTCGGGGAATTAGCATTTTATAACTAGTGGTAATTGAAAACTGGTCAACAGGATCTTGTCCATTTATCAACTTGGTACAAACATCGACCATAGTATCGCGAACAGTAAAGCTACTTACAGGGGACCGCACCTCGAAAACCCTCTTTACATCTTCTTTTTTTTGGGCGAGCAAGCCCAACATCCCATTATCAGGTAACACTACGATTTGATCTTTGATTTCTGCTATCAAGAAACGATGATCGTGATGTCCTCCCTCGTCTACACCTACCAGATGAATAGTTTTATCCGGAAAGTCATGAAGGACCGCATTTAGCATAAACGCTGCCCCTCCAATATCCGTAACATTAACTTGATGACTTATGTCAACAATGTGTAATTCTGGAACATACCGAAGAAGTTTAGCTTTCACTGCAGCCACGTAGTGATCCTCTAATCCGTAATCGGTAAGTAAAGTCAGGATTGGCATGCAACAA
>CAYMST010000162.1:0-11208 GCA_964393115.1 uncultured Roseivirgaceae bacterium
TGCTGCGACGCCTGCAGCCGAACCAATGACCAAAATACTTCCGCCAGGGCCAGCTGTGATGGCTAGAAGTATCCAATACTTAAAATGAATATTATTAGGCAACATATCGATTACCGCAGCTGTCAAGGGAACATTATCTAGAAAGGATGAGATAATTCCCAATGAGGTGTGTCCTATGATAATGGCATTAGGGTTCGAAGCAGGGTCATTGCCGAATATGATATTCGCAATTTGATCTAATATCCCTTGATAACCCAAAGCATTTACCGCCAGGAGAATACCGATGAAAAAGGTGATTGTTGCCATATCGATTGTTTTAATGACGTTTACAATACGATTAGCTTTCTTCTTGAGCTTTCCTTGCTTTAAGCGAACATCAATGATAATAGCTGCGACCCCGAGTCCAAACAAAATGCCCATGAAAGGAGGCAGGTGTAGTAAGTTAACTAACACTGCAAACCCAAAGGTGATAAGTCCGACGATAATGATATACCATTGTAGTGGTAACACTTTTTGAATTTTCCTTCCGTCTCTATCTTCATATTCAATTTTGGAGGTCAAAATGGCTTGTGGTATAATCCATGCCACAATAGAAGGAAGCAACCCATACGCTAGTATTTGCCAGGCAGTAAACTTGCCCGCTAACCACATCATAATAGTGGTGACATCTCCAACAGGAGACATGGCCCCTCCGGCGTTGGCAGCTATAACGGTATTGATGACAAAGACATTGAAGTTGTTTTTCCGAATGTATAAATGCTTGCCAATTTGAATCATGATCAGTGTACTGGTAAGGTTGTCCAAAAGGGCAGAGGCCACGAACGTGATGCCACCAAGGATCCAAAAAAGCTTCTGGTTGGAGATTTTCATTTCTAGAAGCTTTACCTCAACCCATGTAAAGAACCTAAAATGGCCCATCATTTCCACTATGGTCATGGCGCCAATCAGAAAAACAATTAACTCAAAGATTTCTGAAGAACCTTCCAGAATAGCTTCGTGGAGTAAATGCTCATCTTGACCAAAAGCTACCACCATCCACATTAAACTACCGGTGAAAAGAGCAACCCAACTCTTGTTCACCTCAAGTGAGTGCTCAAAGGCTATCGCAAGGATGCCGAGAGAAAAAATAACAATGAGTAATATTGATTTGATATCCATAGCTAGTATTTATAACATCAACCTGATCGAAAGTTCCGCGAAACTACATTTTTGAGTCATCTAGGCACACTTTTTTGCCGCTGATATTCATTTGATTTTCATTTTTAACAGAACATTTCGTTTTTTCAAGAAATAGAGCCGAAATTGGTAGTTTCGAAAAACTGAAATATGTCCAAACACTCGAGTTCAGGCAATGGTCTATCTCCTAAGATTACGTTACTTGATACCCTAATTCCGATAGGATATACGGTATTGGCACTCGCTTTTAATGTAATCGTATTTGGTGATGACGCATTGTCTGGTTCAAATCAGTTAATACTGATTTCGGGAGCCATTGTTGCAGGAATCGTAGCTTATTTCAAAGGATATACCTGGGAAAGTATTTTGGGAGGGATTCTCAGGAGCATTCAAGCCGCTATGCCATCCATGTTAATTCTACTGCTCATCGGAGCACTTTCAGGAGCTTGGATGATCAGTGGTATAGTACCAACCATGATTTATTACGGTTTAAAAGTATTACATCCTTCCATATTTTTGTTGGCAGCATGTGTGACTTGTTCAATAGTTTCCGTTGCAACCGGTAGTTCATGGACTACAGCTGCCACAGTCGGGTTGGCACTAGTTGGTATCGGCAAAGCGATGGGGTTACCTGAAGGCATGGTTGCTGGAGCTATACTGTCAGGTGCGTACTTTGGAGATAAATTATCCCCCTTGTCAGATACGACCAACTTAGCAGCAGCAATGGCCGAGGTTGACTTATTTGAGCATATAAAATACATGCTGTACACAACGGTTCCTTCTATCACCATAGCACTTATTTTATTCGGAATATTGGGGATAAACTATGGAAGTGACTTTACTGGTGAAAGTATTCCAGCGATTCTGAAGGCTATTGACGGTTCTTTTAACATTCACTTAGGGCTCTTACTCGTTCCACTACTAGTGTTTTTTTTGATTGTGAAGAAGGTTCCTGCCATTCCAGTCATTTTGTTCGCAACCGTTTTAGGGGCAATTGTCGCGATTGTATTTCAAAGCCATCTGGTATTAAAAGTTGGTCAAGGGGATTACCCGCTGTACTCTGGCATCATGAAAGCTCTATATGGAGAAGTAAAGTTTGGCCTCCCAAATGAAGCCATGGATGATTTGCTCAAGGGGAAGGGGATGGAAGGTATGCTAGGAACGGTTTGGTTGATCATTTGTGCGATGTGTTTCGGAGGAGTGATGGAAGGAACAGGCATGCTGGCGGTAATTACTTCAGAGATTATGAAAGGAGTTAAGTCTTTTGCAGGGCTTATTGGAGCAACAAGTGCCACATGTATTCTGTTTAATGGTATTGCCTCCGACCAGTATTTAGCTATTTTGGTGCCGGGCAGAATGTATAAGAAAGCTTTTGCCGAACGAAAGGTTAGCGGTGAAAATCTATCAAGGACTTTAGAAGATACCGGAACGGTAACTTCGGTGTTAGTACCTTGGAATACTTGTGGTGCTTTTCATTCTAAGTTATTTGGAATAGAAACACTGACCTATTTACCGTATTGTTTTTTTAATTTAATTAGTCCCTTGATGACACTTACTTTTGCTTTTTTTGGATGGAAAATTAAGCGACTACCAACAGCCAACGAAGATAATGTTTAAAGAATATAGCAAGGAAGAGGTAAACGGACTACCACTGCTGAAATATGAAGGTGAAGTTGTTGTAGTTAACCGATTGCTGGACTTAAAGTCTTGTATCAAAGAGATTGATCAATATGATATCGTGGGAATTGATACAGAGAGTAAGCCAGCATTTAGGAAAGGGGAGTACAACCCAATTTCACTTATACAAATTGCTACTCCGGATAAAGTGTTCCTTTTGCGTATCAATAAAACCGGATTCGATCAGGAACTGGTTGACTACTTAAAAGATCCGACTTATACCAAAATTGGTATAGGTATGACGGACGATATTAGGGATTTACGTAAGCTAAAAAACTTTGATCCTCAGGGTTTTGTGGATCTAAGTAAGGTTGCTGAGCGAATAGGACTGACCAAATTGGGCGCGAGGAACATGGTGGCTACTCTTTTTCACCATCGGATATCAAAGTCACAACAAACGTCAAATTGGGAAAATGAAACGTTGACGGAATCACAAATATCTTATGCAGCCACTGATGCTTGGATATGTTTAAAAATATACAATAAATTCTCAGAGAAAAACCTAATACCGCAGTAATACTATGGATATCAAGTTGTTAGAAAGAGTTTGTCAGACGCCAGGAGTACCGGGTTATGAAAGTAATATTCGAAACCTTATTATTTCTGAACTACGGGATTTTGTGGATGAAGTTAAGACTGATAACCTAGGTAATGTGTTCGCGCTGAAGAAAGGCAGATCATCAGAAAAAAAAGTCCTGGTGGCCGCCCATATGGATGAAATTGGTTTTATGGTTAGGCATATAGACGATAAAGGATTTCTTCGATTTGCAACCCTTGGTGGATTTGACCCTAAGACACTTACGGCACAAAGAGTGATCGTACATGGTAAAAAAGATGTCATTGGAGTTATGGGTACTAAGCCTATTCATGTAATGAGTCCTGAAGAACGGAACAAACCGGCCAAAACAGAGGACTACTATATTGACTTAGGGATGCCTAAGGAAGAAGTAGAAAAGGTTATCGCGGTAGGGGACCCAGTTACGCGCTGTACAGATTTTGTGCAAATGGGAAATTGCGTAAACGGAAAGTCTTTAGATAATCGGGTTTCTGTATTCATTCTTATTGAAGCCTTAAAGCAACTAAAGGTTTCTGCATATGATGTATATGGTACTTTTACTGTGCAGGAAGAGGTCGGTATTAGAGGTGCAAATGTGGCAGCACACGCTTTAAACCCTGACTTTGGAATCGCTCTTGATACGACAATTGCGTTTGATCTTCCGGGTGCTCAACCACATGAAGTAGTCACTGAGCTCGGGAAAGGAGCCGCTATAAAAATCTTGGATGCTTCTGCTATCTGCGACTACCGAATGGTAGAGTATTTGAAAACAGTCGCCGACGGTGAGGATATTCCATGGCAACCAGAACTGTTAGTTGCTGGAGGTACAGATACGGCAGGAGTGCAGCGCATGGGTAAAAATGGAGCCATAGCAGGAGCGATTTCTATTCCTACACGACATCTTCATCAAGTAATTGAAATGGCTCATAAAAGTGATATTGAAAACGCTATTAAGCTGCTTACGGCGAGTTTGAATAAACTGGATTCTTTTTCATGGGATCACAAGTGATCGCCGAGGTATGTATTGCCAAATTGATAACGGTTAAAGGCGTCTTTACTTTTCAAGAAGAGCTTTATTGTACATGATTTAGCAGAAAGACCGCATTGGTCTATTGATCAGGAGGTCTTTTTTAGTTTACTTATTTCTAGTTCTTTTTGAGCAATAATTTCCTTTTGAGCGGCGATTAACTCGTCTTTTGACTGAATTAAGTTTTTTAGAAGTGTAATTTCTTTATCTCTGTCGATGAGTATTTCTCTAACAGATTTATACTCCTCTCTTGCTTCTTTTACCTGGTTGAGTGCGAGTGCTCGATCTTCGTTATAATACTGCAAATGTTCAGCTTCTGGAATAGTTTTCATCCTGGGAATAAGGGAAGAAATGTCAATTCGAAGTTCTCTGCCGATATCAATTAAGTTTTCGCTACGTATTTTACTTTTATCCAACCACTGGTAAAGCGTATTCACGTGAACCCCTAATTTTTTAGCCAACTGCACTTTTACGATACTGTTATCCTTAATATAAGCCTTAAGGATATTGCCCTCATGTATGTCTTTCATCTAAGATTCTTACACTATAAACAAAAAAACATATAGCTTACTTTGTTTTTGTGTGTGATTACAAACATATTTGAGTAATGAAATGGTGGTTTTATGTGTGAAAGCAAACATATATCTTCTTTCCGGATATCACCTTTGACTAATTGAACAATTTTATTCGAGTATTACCGTTAATGACAGGAACACATGATATAAAAAACTTTAATGGACAGGACTATTTATTTAACCAATTTGAATGAAGACAATCGCACTTCCAGGGCCGTTATGGGTAGGAAATAAGCAAAACGAAATTTTTGAAAAGGTAAATAAGGTAACGATGTGGTTAGTTGTTACATCTCGTTGTTAAACAGGCGCGTTCATGCCGTGCTTCGTTTATCATAGCTGATCGGTCCCCAATTGACCTTACAAGTTGGCGTCTGCTCCTACGATACAGGGGCATATATATCGTATATGTTTAGCTTTTTTATTTCTGATGTGGATTTTAATATCGAGTTAATGCTAAATAGAACTCTATTGTTAAGTAGAACTAAGTATGCACTGAACATAGGTAATCAAAAAAATGATTGCCACCTTTCGCTAATGATGAGAACTTTTCTCTTCTAACTATACCAATAAACTTTTATCCGTTAACTCCTCGTAAGCTTGTAGCAACTCTTGTGAGGTGTCTTTCCAACTCCTATGGCCTACTTCATCCTGACATTTGGTTACGTACTTTTCGGCTAGCGCTGGGTTTTCGAGGAACTTTTTGATCAATTGAACATTATTGAATGTATCCCAGTACTCCACCTGAATTATGGATTTAAAAATTTCAGAAATACCAGCTGTTTTGGTGGTAATCACAGGAATGCCAGACAATACACCTTCATAAGCCGCCATGCCAAAGGGTTCTGTTATGGAAGGCAAGAAAATAAGGTCCATTTTCTTAAATAAGTTGGCTACCCGCCGTTGAGAAATGAGACCGTGAATCTTTACTATTTTACCAAGGTTCATAGAGTCCACTTTTTCTTTTATGTTTCCCCAAAGCGGTCCGTTACCAATGAGATGAAACTTGTATTCTCCAGAACTGTTTTTCAATTCTCTAGCTACATCTAAGAAGAATTGGACACCTTTTGAATCCACAAACCTTCCTATAAAGGCTATGTTTTTTTCTTCATTTGGTTTTTGAGAAAAAGGAATTGCTTTTTTCTTTAGCGAGTTATAGACCACCTTAATTTTTGACGGTTCAATACCATACTTATCGGTTAAAATCTCCTTAAGAAATTCGCTTACGACCACAACAAGATCCGCCTTTTGAAGACCGAATCGCTCTTCATCAATGATTTCCTTATTGGGATTCAAAAAGTTTCGGTCATACTCGGTGCTATGCACGTGAGCTACAAATGGTTTGCCACTCAGTTCCTTTGCTAGCATAGCTGATTTGAAACTCATCCAGTCATGTGCATGTATGACATCATAGGATTGGTCTTTCGAAATTTCACCAGAAAGAATGGCGTATTTAGCAATTTCGTCAAATAAAGGGTTACCACTTGCCGGATCTGTAAACTCTATTTCTTTTAGTACCTGCTTGGTGACCTTTTGCTCGATTAATTTCTTACGTTCTTTGGATACTACTTTTTTCTTCCATTCGGTAAATTCCTGTGGTGATACATAAGGAATCAACGCAGTACCAAGTTTTAGATAAGAGACTTTTTCCCAGTGTTCCTCCGTGTATTTTTCCACAACTTCTTCTACTAAGGTGTCGTCTACAGAGACGAGTTCAAGCCTTTTCTTCTTGACTTCTTTTTTTGAGTTTGGAAGAATATAAGTGACATCAACTTTCTCGGCATTAAGTCCTTGCACTATGTTTCGACAGGCTGTTCCTAGTCCTGAGGTGTTTTCCGAGTTAAAATCCCATCCAAACATGAGTACTTTCATAATGCGTGTGATTGAAGTTTTGTGTGTTTTTGATTGTTCTATTAAGGAAATATAATACAAGATTTATTGCTTGTGAAGCATCAAATCATCTTTATTTCCAGTGGCGAGCTTTTACGAACAAAGTAATTAACGAATCCAGTTCACAAAGACTTTAATTTCACCTTGCCAGTGTTAGGTGTTGGTTAGATGACCGAGCACTAGGAAGTCAATATCTACAGATTCAGAAAACAGTCTATTGGCCTATTTAAAAGGTTCACCAATTTATCCCCAAATAGGGGCAAAAAAGCATTAAAATCCTAGAAGCTGTTCATGAATAAGGGTAAAGTTGAAGATTAAATTTATTTGAATCGAATTTTTAGAATTTTTGCATTTATTCCATTTTGATTCATGAAGTCTATCCAAAATAGTTGTTGTGCACTTAACGTATCTGTGGGCGACTTAACTTCTACGAAAGCGTACTCATCTTCAGTCCAGGCAAAGACATCAGGGAAACCTGCCCGATTCGATTTGTAGTTTTTGAACATTTCAACAATGACTTTTTGAACCTGATAAACGCCAACTAAACGAATAAGGGGCTCAAGAACCGGTACCATATTTTCATGCCAGCTAAAGTATTTATTCATGACACCATACTTTTCTTGATGGGTGAATTTGATCTTGTTAATAAATGAGTCCGCCTCTTGGTGGAGAGTTATTTTTTCTGATATGGCCGCTTCTCTGGCTAAATAGTATTCCGCTGGATCTTGTGTTCTAGACCCTCTTTGTAGTGGGTTGTGAATTCCTCCATACTGCGGGTCAAAGAGTTCTTCCCAAAAGAATAATCCATGAATGGCTTTCCAAGGCCAGTTTTCCGCATGGATAGCCTGCCAACCTTGGTCCAGAAAATAGTCTACGACACCTTCCTCAACATCCCATCGATAGTTCTTGTTTAGCACCAACTCCTCGCTGGATTTCAGCTTTAGCGTAGTTTGCTTCAAGGATTTCGATTCAATTTTATTGAGTAAGTCATTTGCTTTATGCCAGTGCCCGGGGCTCAAGGGCGCGTCTATTATGGATTTGGCTAATTCAATGGCGGCTTCCACTTGATTGGTTTTTTGAAGCAGTTTTAGCCTTCGCATACTTGTTTTTTCACTTTCGGAACAAGCATACACCTGAAGTGCTAAGTCTGTAAAGTCCTCTTTTTCAAGCCAATTTCCAAGTTTGTAAACTATCTTATGATGAATTTTAGCCGCTTTTTCTGTTTTATGTGCTGCATAATGCTTTTCAAACCAATTTGAATAAATGAAATCAGGCTCAAACCATATGGAAAGTATTTTGAAGTCCTGATACAGGTTTTTCATTCTGATGTAATCATCGATCTCCAGTCGATCCGTAAAAAAAGGAGTGAAGGCTGTTTCTTCATCATGTTCAAATTTGACCCTTCCGATATCTCGGATGACAAATTGTGTCATATCGCCATACTCATGACCAAAGAATAACAGCTTAAACGTATCTTTGATCGCACCTTTTTTTTCGATTATAACAGGCTCAAGGGCACATAATGAGTCAGCTATTTCGGTTATCGGTGTTTGCAAGAGCACCTGACTGATGACCTCATCTTTTTTGAGCTTCTTATCTATGTTGAGTTCTTGGAAAGCCTTCAAAAACTCCGATTTGACGTAGCAATTAAGAAAGGAGGGAAGTGTGAACTCGTCAGGATCATATTGACCGGACAGAAAACCTTTGGCTACTAATTCATTTTTCGCACCATCAAGATCGTCAATTTCTGCATAGTTAAGTTTCGAGACACGAAAGAAATCACCTTTTCTATTCGCAATACGGACGTATAGACACTGTGCATCAGGACTTAAGGAGCGAAATGTAATAAGGTAATCTCTTTCCTCCTTCTCCAAGAGCGTATGGTACTGCTCTTCCACAAAGTCTAATAGAAATTTGAAGTTGTCTAAGTAGTACTTAGGGGGTAGAATTAATTCATCTTTTTCGTTAGATGTCATTCAGAAAATTCATATTTTCATCACACTATTTCATTGAAAGCGCGTTCTTATAAAAAGTCAGCTAAACCGAAGATTTGCCTGACATTTAAAAATGAACAAACGTTTAACGCTCAATACAAAATTAATGAACCTATGAGTTTTTGGTCACGATTCGCATTCAGCTTAGACATAATAAATATATTTCATGAGCCTGAGTTTATAATACTTGTGTAAAATTCCTGATTATAAGTGACTTGAAAACATATTATCAAATACTTGAAGTACATGTAAAAGCCAGCCAGCAGGAAATAAAATGGGCATTCAAGAAACTGGCTGTTCAGCATCACCCTGATAAGAACCCTGATAGTCCGGAAGCTGAAGAATTATTTAAACAAATCAATGAAGCCTATCAAGTCCTATCGGACCCATATAGCAGAGCGAGATACGACTTGAGTCTTACTATCCAAGTATCAAATGCTGTTAAGCAGACCGAAAGATCACGACCGCCATATGCTTATCATAAGTATAGACGCAAACCCATTCTTTGGGAACAAGTCAAAAGCAAAGAAAATCTTCGAAATACGTTATATGCCTTTTTATTCACCGTGGGAATCGGTTGTCTTGTTTTTGGTGTATTCGAGGGGAGAAATACCTATTACCGTTGGAAACATAGGCGATATTTGGAAGAAAGGTATTTAGTATATCAACAAGCAGTTGTGTTGAAAGAGTCTGGAAATGTTTATGCCAGTCTGGTCAAGATTAACGAGTTGGGATCGCTGGATTACACTTATGAAGCTGAGATCGAAAATTTCAAGGAAAACTTGTTAAGTTTTATATTTAGACAGGCCAATAGTCAGTTGAAAGCCGGGAACTATCAGGAAGCTTTGGAAAACTACCGGTTGCTTAAGTCGCACGGCATCTCATACTCTATTATCTACAACCGAAACCTTGCCAATTGTTTTTGGGGCTTAGAGCTCTATGATTCAGCGTTATTGGTGTATGATCAGTTGAAGGACTACCAATTGGAGCGACCAGATGCATACTTAAAATCAGCCATTGTCTACCAGCAAAAAGGGGAGAAGAAAAAGGCTTTGGAGTCCCTTGAGCTAGCCAATAAGGCCTGCATTCAGGAATACAAGGATTTCTTTGGTAATGCTTATGTATTGATGATTAGCGCCAAGAATATTCCTGTGAGGCATTATTCAATTTATACACAATCAGCTCGATTGCATTTAGCCTTACATAATTATGAAAAAGCCTCAAAAGCGGCTAGCTGGTTGATGGCCACTTGGAAAGATAGTCTGGTTAATTACGAAACCTATGCTCTTGCCAATTATGAAATGGGGAATTATAAAGAAGCTTGTTCCACAAAGAAGTGGCTTGAGAATAAGGATTGGATAGTGGCCCAAGAGTTTGCATGTAAGTAGCCTCTACTTTAGACGCTTTGTCCTCAGCCATTGTCAATGAGGCTTGTTTGATCTAATTTCGATGCAAAATTGAAGAGATCATGCAGGAGAGAATATTGATAGTCGGGGGTGGCAATATGGGGTCGGCGATTGCTGAAGGTCTAATGGCCAGTGGAAAGATGGAGAAAGGCCGATTGACGGTTTGTGATTTGGATATCAGTAAAATAAGCTATCTAGAAGATCAAGGTGTTCTTTTGTCGCAAAATGTGAATGAGGCTGTTGCCCAAAATGATCTTATTATTCTTGCCGTTAAGCCATGGCATTTGGAAACCTTGTTACAATCTACAGGGCAAAGTTTTAAACCCGGACAAACCATTATCTCCGTGGTAACCGGAAAATCTATTGCATTGATGCGACAATATGTGCCGGCAGAAGTGAATGTTTTTCGTGCTATGCCAAATACCGCCATTTCCGTTCGTGAATCCATAACGGCCATTGCTACGGATGGTGATAATGCAGTAGTAAGCGATAAGGTGTTCAATATTTTTGATCAATTAGGAGAAACCATTGCTGTTGGGGAAGGTTCAATGAACGCAGTCACTGTGTTAGGAGGAAGTGGAACAGCGTTTGTGATGAGAATGCTTAGGGCTTGTACTTTAGCCGGTATTGAAATGGGTTTAACGGCTAGTGATTCCAAAAAAATTGCTAATCAGGTCATTAAAGGAGCCGCCTGTTTAATGGACGAAAGACAAACAAACCCAGAGGATGAAATCGACAAAGTGTCTACTCCAGGCGGTGTAACTATCACTGCTTTGAACGAAATGGAACATAACGGCTTTTCTTCGTCGATAATTAAAGGCATCTTAGCTGGGAAAAACAAAATTTAGCTGTACGTTAAGTACAAATTACTATATTTAGGTGCATAATAACATAAAACATGAAGAAGACA
>CAYMST010000163.1:0-10959 GCA_964393115.1 uncultured Roseivirgaceae bacterium
CAGGGTTAAAGACATTTATTTTTCTATCCAAAATACTTTCAATACTTTTCACAAAGTCATCTATGAAGACTCTGCAATCGACATATAAGCTCTTTGAGTCAGCATCATAAGTAATCCTTGAAGCCGTTAGCTTGATAGGGTGAGCTTGTATCAAAGAGGGTAGTATGAGAAGACTAACCACAAAAACGCTAGAAAAGAGCTTCATATATGTCTAAGTTATAAGAATTGTATGCTTCTAGGTTCCTAAAATCACACAAAACTATGTAAGACCACCAAAAACGCAACTTAATTGCGTTAACAAAAAGTTGTTGAAGTCCATTTCGATACAGCAGCTTTTCGCTCAATTTTATTCCTATAACATTCATTTCAAGTAAAATTTTGCTGACGAAATGGAACATGACTAGCATCAAACTATTTGTTAGGTTTATTTTTTTCAACAACTCTATATGCTCTAAAATTAACGCCTAACGAAATATTCCAGTAAAGTTCTCCTCCTTCAAGATCCAAAACTTTGAAAAAATTAGGGTAATACCCTACATAAAGCTTGAGGTATCCATAGTTGATTTCTTTATCCAACATCTCGGACAAAAATGGATTATACTTTCCTTCAATATTGAATTTTAATTCGGTAACCGTTCCCAAAGTAACATTTGAAAACCGTCTACTCTTATCAAGAATATCCCCATCTTCTTGAACATTAAATCGAGCTGTATAAATTCCCCCATATGGACTAAAATTGAGCCGCTTGGATTTGATTACTTTGAAACCCGTCAGCAATTCGATGTTTGATGAGTTTAGATTTCTTCCTCGATTCCATTCCGTTAGCTGAGGTAGGTCATTTTTGATGGATGAACTTATTCCCGCAAATCTCAAAATGTGGGTGTGTCTTTTATGGTTCATACTGAGTGCAGCACTGCCAAAACATCCATCTTTGACATATTTAGATGACTCATTACTTGCATAGCACCTTCCAGTGCAGGGCCCAAGCTCTAACCCCCAACCGTACTTATATGGTTTTAAGATTCGGGTGGAATCATTGATTTGCGAAAAACTTGCGTAGCAAACAATATAGCAGGCAATCAAGCTCAAGACATTTCTCATTTGACAGAAATTTTGAAGATTCAATTTATGAAAAATTGTTGATCTCGTATCGCCCTTGCTTGAAAGTCACGATTTTTCCCTCACATTTCTTCCAACCTTCTTCCTTTGGTTTCTTTTACATATCGAACAACAAAAAAGATGGATAGTATAGCACCTAGCGTATAAAGCCCATAAGCAAATGCCAAACCAAAAGAGGAGAGGAGCATCGGGAAGGTAAGGGTAATGATAAAATTACAAGTCCACTGCGAAAGTCCTGAAACGGCTAACCCTGAACCTCTAAGCTGGTTAGGAAACATTTCTCCCAACATGACCCACATAACTGGTCCCCAGGAGAAGTTAAAGAAGACCACATAAGCATTGGCCGAAACAAGCGCCAATATGCCCATACCATCACTTAACTGAAGCTTATCCCAAATGTCTATTGATCCAGTGGAGAAAGCAAAAACAGTAAGCGCCAGTGTAAAACTCATCCCTAGTGATCCAATTACGAGTAGTGGTTTTCGTCCTAACCGGTCCACTAAGACTAACGCAACTAATACAGCGGCAATACTCAGCGCACCGGAAACAACATTGATGAGCAGTGCATCATTCTCACCAAAACCAACGGCCTGCCATAGCACCGACCCATAGTAGAATACGACATTAATACCTACAAACTGTTGAAAAGCGGCAAGTCCAATTCCTACCCATACAATAGGCTTTATGCGCTTTTGGACTTGGTCATACAAGTCTTGCAGTCTTGGTTTGTGATCAGTAGCCAACGAAGCTTCAATGTCCTCCAACAGTTCTGGGGTCTGCTTCTGGCCAAAAAGCTTGGCAAGCACGGTACGAGCTGTTTCATTGCGCTCTTTAAAGACCAAGAAACGTGGGCTTTCAGGAATGAAGAAAAGCGAAATCAAGAAAACTATCGCCGGCACCAATTCCATCCAAAACATCCATCGCCAAGTCTCAAATCCCCACCAGGATACATTCTCTGCCGAACCCGAAATATCAGCAAGGATATAATTGCTCAAGAAGGAACAGAACAATCCCGAAATAATGGCGATTTGCTGAACGGTAGTTAACGCACCTCTATAGTGCGCGGGTGCAATTTCACTTATATAAGCAGGTGCCATAACCGATGCTGCCCCAACAGCCAATCCACCAATGATTCGGTATATAATGAACTCCAAGGAGGCAGTAGCAATACCAGAACCCCATGCAGAAATGATAAAGAAGACGGCAGCGAGAACCAACATGGTCTTTCTGCCATAGTTATCGGCCAGTTGACCTGCAAAAAAAGCTCCCACAGCACACCCTAACAGCATCGAGGCCACATTAAAGCCGCTGGCAAGGTTTTCAGCTTCAAAGGCATTTTCTAGCCCTTTTACTGTCCCGTTGATAACTCCACTGTCGAAGCCAAAGAGGAATCCTCCAAGTGCCGCAACGCAGGTTATCCCAATGATGTAATATATATTTCCTTTAGTTTTCATGTTGGTTCGTTAAGAAATGATCGATTCGTACAAAAAGTAATTTCAGATTTACGCTTTTATGTAATTAACTCATGGGCTTCATATCATCAGGCGAGTATATTATTTATTCCCCGAATCAAATAATACCATTTGTAGTGTATAAATGGTATGAGATAAGCCAGTCGAATGAACAGTTTCAGACTAAATAATCATTAATCAAAGACTCGAAACGTTCTTGCTTTCCACTTATAAGCGACGGTTCATCTCCAAACACGGCGATATCGCGCAAGTCAGCAAGGGTAAGTTTTCCTTTTTCAAAATCAGCGCCATAGCCTTGTGAAAACGAGTCGTAGCGATCCGATCGCCATTTGCGATAAGGACTTTCACCAAGAATTCGATCTGCGATCAATAAAGCTCTAGCAAAAACGTCCATACCCGAAATATGAGCAATAAAGATATCTTCTAAGTCCGTAGAATTTCTTCTGGTTTTCGCGTCAAAATTGATACCTCCTGAGGTAAAACCACCGGCTTCAAGTATCACGAGCATCTGCTCTGCCGTTTCATAAATATTGATGGGAAACTGATCTGTGTCCCAGCCATTTTGGTAATCACCACGATTGGCATCGATACTTCCTAGCATATTGGCATCAGCAGCACACTGAAGCTCATGTTGGAAACTATGTCCCGCAAGCGTGGCATGATTTACTTCGAGGTTTAGTTTAAAATCATTGTCTAATCCGTAGTATCGTAAAAACCCAATAACCGTTTCAGCATCAAAGTCATATTGGTGCTTCGTTGGCTCCATAGGTTTTGGCTCAATCAGGAAAGTACCCTGAAAACCATTTGACCTCGCATAATCTCTGGCCATCGTTAAAAATTGGGCTAAATGTTCCTTTTCGCGCGACATGTTGGTATTCAACAGCGACATATAGCCTTCTCGACCTCCCCAAAACACGTAGTTTTCACCACCAAGCGCTATGGTCGCATCTATGGCATTTTTCACTTGTCCACCAGCATTTGCTACAACTTGAAAGTCAGGGTTCGTAGAAGCACCATTCATATACTTTGGGTTCGAAAAGACATTAGCCGTACCCCAGAGCAACTTTATGCCTGTCTCACTTTGCTTATCCTGAGCTAGTGGAATAAGTCCGTCAAGGCGTTTTTCAATCTCCAAAACGGTTCCATCTTCCACTAGGTCGGTATCATGAAAGCACCAAAAAGGAATACTTAATTTATCGGCAAGCTCAAAAGCAGCATCTAATTTCGATTTGATGCGTGTTTCACGATCGCCAGCGCTATCCCAAGTGAAATGCTTTGTTCCGGGACCAAAAGGATCTCCACCAGTACCACAGAGTGAATGCCAGTAGGCCATCGCAAACCGTAAGTGTTCTTTCATAGACTTACCGGCGACCAATTGACCTTCATCGTAATATTTGAAAGCAAGAGGATTTTTGGACTCTTTACCTTCAAATTGTATTTTAGATATGCCTGAAAAATATTCCTTATTTAATACTGAATTCATTGAAATCATGATCTTTATTTCATTTCTAATTTTTGTTTTAACGAAGCTAACCACACACCGTATGCCTGCTCATATGCATCTCTATTTAATTCGGGATTATAGGTCTTAATCACTTTTTGATCATAGAAGGCATCTTCAATCGAATCAAATATGTTAGCTCCAATACCGGCACCTATTGCTGCGCCTGTAGCACCTGTATTTTCCACAATTTGAATCTGAGCGTCGGACAGCGTTGCTATCGTTTGTGCAAAAACTTCGGATTGGAAGAGATTATCATTTCCAGTTTTAATGACATGAAGAGAAGTACCCAGATCCTTCATGATGTTCATTCCATAGTGGAATGAAAAAGCCACTCCCTCGAGTGTCGCCCTAATCATATGGTCAAAAGTGTGTTGGTTAAAATCCATATTAGCCCAGTGGGCTCCGATGTTTTTATTGTGCATCAACCGCTCGGCACCATTCCCAAACGGCAGAAGGTGCAAGCCATCTGCTCCGATATTGATAGAAGCTCCAAGATGATTCAATTCATCATAGGAAATATCGGACTTTAGTTGATTTCGAAGCCAACTGTAGGCTTTACCAGCTCCGTTGATACACAACAATATGCCGATAACAGGATTTTGATTACCGTGGGTAACATGCGCGAAATTATTGACCTTATTTTCTGCATCAGCAATTAGTATATCGGTAAGCGCATACACAACACCGGAAGTTCCTGCAGTTGCTGCGACATGACCAGGAGTATTGACATTGAGGCTAAAGGCATTATTAGGTTGATCACCTGCACGATAAGCCACTATTACATCATTAGGTAGGCCAAGTTCTTGTGCTACTTCTGGTTTAATAGTCCCTTGATACCCAAAACTAGGTACTATAGGAGGTAGGAGAGAAGGTGAAATATTTAAGTGTAAAAGCAAATCTTTAGAGATAGATCGATTCTGATAATCCCAAAACATCCCCTCAGACAACCCAGATACCGTAATGTTTTTTTCTCCCGTCAGGCAATAAGCAATATAGTCGCCAGGAAGCATGATTTGATCAATACGCTCATATATGTCAGGTTCATTTTCCTGTACCCATTTTAGTTTCGAAGCCGTAAAATTACCTGGGGAGTTGAGTAATGTTGCAAGACATTTGTCCTTACCCATTTCCTCAAAAGTCCTATTTCCAATCTCAACCGCTCTGCTATCACACCATATAATGGATGGTCTAACCGGAACACCAGACTTGTCCAAGGCTACCAAACCATGCATTTGATACGCAATACCTATAGCCTTAATATCACGAGCACTTACATTGACTTTTGACAATAAATCACGAGTGGCCTGCTTTACATTTTCCCACCACATATCTGGAGATTGTTCGGCCCAGCCATTAGAAGGAGAGTCAATTTTCATCTCCCGTTTTGGATACTGAGTAGTCTCAATAGACCGTCGAGATAAGGCATCTACAAGCGATGCCTTCACAAAAGAACTCCCGATATCATAACCAATTAAATACACAAATGTTAAGTTAGTTTTATTATTAAACTAAGTAAAAGTATAACGAAATTTGACGCTGACAAAATATTACTTAGTTTATTTTTTAAACTAAGTAACAAACTCATATATTAGCCTCATGAAAATGATCCATACCTCAGTAGACTGCGTCATATTTGGGTTTCAGGAGAGCGACTTGAAAGTACTTCTTATCACTAGAAAGGAGACCCCTGATCAGGGTATGATGGCACTTCCAGGAGACTTTCTGGCTCCAGATACAGACATCGACCAGTCCGCAAATAATACATTGGAGGCCATTACAGGACTTACTGATATTTATTTGGAACAAATAGGGGCCTTTGGAGCTGTAGACAGGTATCCTTTGCGAAGAGTAATTACGATAGGGTACTATGCCTTGATTAACACTGAACATTATAAACCTAAAGCTGGATATACAGCCGAAAGTTTGGATTGGGTGAGTATAGATGATTTGCCAAACCTTGCATTTGATCACAAGACTATCATAAAAGCAGGGTACGAGATCCTGAAACGAAAGATTCGATATGAACCAATAGGATTTAACCTATTGCCTGAGAAGTTCAGTCTTACAGAGCTTCAACAGTTGTATGAAGCCATCCTAGGCCACTCTTTAAACAAACGAAACTTTAGAACTAAACTAAATCAAATGAAACTACTTGTAGATACTGGTGAAAAGCAGATAGGGGTAGCACATAAGCCGGCTAAGCTTTACAAGTTTGATTCCACCGTGTATGAGAAGTTGTCTCAAGAGGGATTCTTTTTCAAATTATAACAACGATATCGACATAAGCAACAAGTAGTAATTAACCTAAAATAAATTCAAACCAGACATTGCAACTTTTAAACTCATGAAATGAATGTAAACTCAGAATCCTCATAATATCAAATTGAGGAGGAATGAGTTTATGGCAAATTCCGTATCGGTCGTTGAAGATCCACCTTAGCTGGTTCGATGACTTTTAAAAGTAAAACTATTGACATGAAAACTTATTTGTATACCCTATTATTCATTTGTTCACTAATTATTTCGTCCTGTTCAAATTCATCGCAATGGTCTTTAGCCGAACATTCAAAATCAGGTGCTGTATTTAAGCATCAAGATCATTTGCTAACAGTGAGTTACGTGACTCCTTCCATTGTTCATGTCAACGAACAAATAGAGGGAATTGAGCTTTCTAAAAGTCTCACCGTAATTGACCAACCCAAACTTCAGAAAAGCATTCGGTTGACGGAGGAAGAACAACACTTCATTCTCACATCGAGTGAATTGCAGGTTAGAGTAAACAAGCAAACCGGAAGTTTGACGTATTTGAAGCCTGATGGTCAGTTGATTACTTCCGAGAAAGTTAATTCCAGAGGACTTTTTCCGCATCAGACTCTTTCAAGCATTTACAATACCAAAGTGGCCTTTGACATGCAGCAGGACGAGCATATATATGGGTTGGGAATGCAGCAAGACGGTATTTTTGATTACCGAGGAAAATTTGCTCATCTCGCCCAGTACAATACTGTAATAGCCATTCCATTCTTTAACTCCAGCAAACAATACGGCATTCTTTGGGACAACTATTCAGAAACGCAAGTCAACAATGACCTGGATACGATCCGGCTGGACTACGACCCATACGAAATGATTTATACAGGAAAATATACTGTTCAAGAGTCAGGACTTCACGACTTCGTTTTTGAACAGGTTGGGGAAAATCAAAAAATCAAACTTTTGGTAAATGGAAAGGTGATTTTCGAACCAAAACATATGAATCACGAAACGCCTCGTTACCTACAGCAGTCATATCAATTGCAGACTGGAGATGTATTGGAGTTAGCCGTAGTTGGTAATGGACAGCTGTATATTCAACGTCCATCAGCTAGAAAGACTTTAAAGATCAGTGCTGAAGCCTCAACCGATCTTAACTACTACTTTGTGCACGGAGAGAGTTTTGATGAAAGAATAAAAGGGTATCGTCAGCTAACAGGCCAAGCGCCAATGTTTGGAAAATGGGTTTATGGGTTCTGGCAAAGTCAAGAGCGTTTCAAATCTGATCAGGAATTACTTGACGTGGTAAAAGGATATCGCAAGCGAAATTACCCTATTGATAACATTGTTTTGGATTGGCAGTACTGGGGAAAATACGGATGGAATGCGCTTAGGTTTGATGAGGAGCACTTTGGGAATATGAGTCAAATAAATCATGAAATCGAAAGTGAGCACAAGGTTCATTCGATGATTTCGGTATGGCCAAACTTTGATTTCAAAACGGACGTCTACCGTGAGTTTGTGGAAAAAGGCTACATGCTAGACTACCAAACAAAAAGCATTAACTGGGCTAAATACTATGATCCTTTCAATGAAAATGCCCATCATGCGCTCTTTAAACAACTGGATCAGCACATTTTCTCAAAAGGCTTTGACGCCTTGTGGATCGATGGTTGTGAACCAACACTGGCTAAAGGACAAGGTGCGCTACATCTCACGAATACGGTACTAGGATCGGGTAAGATCTTTGCCAATACCTACTCACTGCAGCACACCAAAGGCATTTATGAAAACTATAGAAAATCTGATCACCCGAATAGGCTATTTATGTTGGCTAGGTCTGGGTTTGCTGGTCAACAGCGATATGGCACCGCTATTTGGTCTGGTGATGTAGTAGGGGACTGGGATGTTTTCAAAAAACAAATCTCAAATGGGCTAAGTACATCGCTTAGCGGTATTCCGTATTGGACGTCGGATATTGGTGGGTTCTTTGTGGATGATGATCAAAAAGACGACTACCAGAAACTATATATTCGCTGGTTCCAGCACGGATGTTTTAGCGGGATATTCAGGGCACATGGCACCAATATTTCTAGGTTACCTTGGAGCTTTTCGACTTCCTCCGAAGCGATTCAAGCTAAGTATATTAACCTTCGTTACCAATTGATGCCTTACATCTATGCTCAAGCACATCAAGTTACCCAGGAAGGAGGGACTTGGATACGTCCTTTGATAATGGATTTTGCAGATGATCAAAATGTAGCGAACATTGATGATCAATATATGTTCGGACCTTCTATCATGGTATGCCCCGTAACAAATGCTCAAGATACGCTTACCATCTACTTACCAACTGGCACCGGATGGTATGACTATTGGACCAATGAATATTATCAAGGAGGACAGACAATTGAAGTAAAATCACCTTTGGAACAAATTCCTTTGTTTGTAAAAGAAGGGTCTATTATTCCAATGAATACTGAACAGACTCATTACGCCTTACAACCCACGAAAGGTATTCAAATTCAAGTCTATGCAGGTGAGGATGCATTATTTCACCTTTATGAAGATGATGGGACTACTTACGAATACGAAAAAGGTGTATGTACGAAAACCCGACTTCAATGGTCTGAGACGAATGAGCAACTTATCATTAAAACAGTAGAAAACAAGTATTCTTCAACGGACTTACCAAGTCAATTCCGAGTACAGCTAATCACACCGAAGGGATTGACGAAACCTCGTGTGATCGATCGGGATGACCAGACCATTTCTATTAGATATATGGTCCAACGGACGAAATAAGAAATTAGGGGTTTCGACATTATTGTGATAGCTCGTTTCAGAAGCGGTTTGTTTTTGAATTTACCCTAGAAATGGGTGTTGAGTTACCAAATTAGTAATCTCAACATCCATCTGTGCGCTTATGATTTGAGGGATCTATTTTAAACCATAAATTGCCTTCAAACCAAAAAGCAAAATGAGCGAACTTAAGAAAACGCTAGGTCCTTTAATGCTCTGGGGACTTGGAGTAGGTTATGTAATTTCTGGCATGTACTTCGGCTGGAACCTCGGGCTGGCGGAAGGAGGAACACTCGGGCTGGCAGTAGCGACCTTCTTTATCATCATCATGTACGTAACTTTTACGTTTAGCTATACTGAAATGGCTTGCGCTATTCCTAAAGCTGGCGGTGCTTTTGAGTATGCCCGAAAGGGTCTCGGAAAGCACTGGGGGTATGTGGCGGGAATGGCCCAGAGTATTGAGTTTATCTTTGCGCCACCAGCCATTGCGGCGGCTATCGGTGCCTATTTCAATATTTTCTTGCCTGAGCTTAGCGTGATAAGCATTGCTATAGTGGCCTATTTGATATTCACTCTTTTGAATATAGTTGGAGTAAAGGCAGCCGCTTACTTCGAATTATTCATCACTGTACTCGCCGTCATCGAGTTACTGATATTTTCAGGAGTGAGTTTCACAGCATTCGAAGTTAGAAATCTTACGCATAATGCATTGCCCAATGGGTGGGGAGGCGCTTTTGCGGCCATACCTTTTGCCATCTGGTTTTTCCTGGCTATTGAAGGCGTTGCGAATGTAGCGGAGGAAGCACGAAACCCCAAAAAGGACATTTTGAAAGGCTTTGGCTCGGCTATCATTACCCTGGTCGTTTTATGCCTACTGACTTTTACTTCCGCTGTTGGCGTAGCAGGCTGGGAAAATATTGTTTATCCTTCTGTAGGTGCTGATCCCTCTGACTCACCATTGCCATTGGCTTTGGCAAAAATTGTAGGGGAATCGCATTTACTATATCACTTGCTCATCACTGTTGGTTTGTTCGGGCTAGTGGCTTCCTTTCACGGCATAATTCTAGCCGCGGGGAGATCGACATTGGAGTTGGGAAGAGAACGTTATGTAAGCCCCTGGCTTGGTAAAATACACCCGAAGACCAAAACCCCTGTTAACGCATTAGTTGCCAATATGCTCATAGGAATTTTAGCATTACTAACTGGAAAAACGGGTGAGATTATTACCATTGCCTGTTTCGGAGCGCTAACCTTATACATCGTTTCGATGATCGCATTTTTCGCTCTTCGAAAGAATTTTCCTGAGTTAGAGAGGCCATTTAAAGTCCCTCTGGTTCCCTATTTTCCGGCTATCGCGTTAGTGATTGCCAGTGTAGCCTTAGTGGCTATGAGTGTTTATAACCTTCAGTTGATGATGATTTACATAGCCATTATGGTTGTTGGATATGGGGCGTTTAGGTGGTATACGAGAAGTTAGGTTTCGAAATATAAATAGAAGGGCGTTTCCCTTCGGGTCGGGCTATCCACTGCAATTCCTCGCTCCGGAGTACCGGAGCTGTGGGATTTCCGTTCCTATCCCTAACGCGTTTCCGTTCATTGACTACAAACAGTAAGTTTCTTATTTTCACCGTATGACGTTAGAACAAAGAAAACTGGAGCTCATATGGAATCCATAAGATAATTACCAAAAGAGTTGGGTTGAATGGCGTATCGCTAGGTTTTATATTAATTCTAAAAAAGACTTTTAATGTATCATGGATAACGACAATCCAGAACGAAAATTTACTAGCTAGGATCGAGAATTTTCGC
>CAYMST010000164.1:0-755 GCA_964393115.1 uncultured Roseivirgaceae bacterium
AGGCCGGAGGAGCCTTACAAAGTAAACGACAAGATAACGGCCCGTGAAGTAAGGGTAGTTGGTGAAAACGTTGAGGTGGGGGTATATCCTATCTCCAAAGCTCTTCAAGTCGCGCAGCAACAAAGTCTTGATCTGGTTGAAATCTCTCCTAAGGCAGATCCACCGGTTTGCAAGGTTATTGATTACTCCAAGTTCAAGTACGAGCAAAAGAAAAAGCAAAAAGAGATCAAGAGTAAGGCACAGAAAACGGTTGTTAAAGAGATCCGATTTGGTCCGAATACTGATGATCACGACTTTAATTTTAAGCTCAAGCACGCTGAAAAGTTTTTGGAAGAAGGTGCTAAAGTTAAGGCATACGTTCACTTTGTCGGTAGAACTATCGTCTTTAAAGATCGAGGTGAAATACTTCTGCTCAAGTTTGCTCAAGCCCTCGAAGAGTTAGCGAAAGTAGAGCAGCTTCCTAAGCTAGAAGGAAAAAGAATGTCTGTGATCATGTCACCGAAGGTGGTGAAGAAGAAGTAAATAAATTAAATCATAATATAATGCCGAAGGTTAAGACTAATTCCAGTGCCAAGAAGCGTTTCAGATTGACTGGAACTGGAAAGATTAAAAGGAAGCATGCCTTTAAAAGTCATATTCTGACTAAAAAGGAGACCAAGCAAAAAAGGGGATTGACAAAAATGACGACTGTAGATAAGTCGGATATCCCTAATGTGAAGTCTATAGAGGTGATACCCACAGTGAGGGTGTAGTCC
>CAYMST010000164.1:765-10915 GCA_964393115.1 uncultured Roseivirgaceae bacterium
TAAGAATTTGCTTAAGCTTAATTAATGGTTAAATGTTAAACCCGGTTATTGGTTGTAAGATTCGTCGAGAACACCAATCACCAAAAAACAAAAATTATGCCTAGATCAGTAAATCACGTAGCGTCAAAAGCGAGAAGAAAGAAGGTCCTTAAACAAGCCAAAGGATACTTCGGGAGGAGGAAGAATGTATGGACCGTAGCGAAGAATGCGGTTGAAAAAGGGCTTCAATACTCATACAGAGACAGAAAAGCTAAGAAGAGAGAGTTCAGGGCGCTTTGGATTCAAAGAATAAATGCTGGAGCAAGAGAGCACGGCCTATCTTACTCACAGTTTATGCATAAAATATCAGAAGCAGGTATTGAGATCAATAGAAAGGTACTCGCTGATTTGGCTATGAATGATCCAGCGGCTTTTAAGGCTATCGTTGATCAAGTGAAATAGCCCATTTCCGAAAAAAAATTAAAAACAAAAACCCCTATTTAGGGGTTTTTTTGTTTGTTACCACAAAAAGTATACATTTGTTATAGTTTAAACATAACAAATAATAGACGACTCATTGCCAGCAGGCAATTACGGCAGTACTTCCCACTATATCATCCCACATTCATTTTCGAAATACTTTCAATTTAATTAATATAATGAAGCTTTTTATTGGTAATCTTAATTATGCCCTTCAAGAACAAGAGCTAGAGGCCCTTTTCTCTCAATACGGAGAGGTTACTTCTGTCAAAATCATTACTGACAGAGAAACTGGACGTAGCCGTGGCTTTGGTTTTGTAGAAATGTCTGATCAGGAAGATGGACAAAAATCTATTGACGAGCTTGACGGTTTCGAACTAAAAGGAAGAAGCCTTAAAGTAAGCCAAGCGCAAGAAAAAGAAAGATCTGGCAGCCGAGGTGGCTACAATCAAAGAAGTAGATATTAATGTCCAAAGTAGTTACGTTCACCAGTAAAGTATCGGTTCACTACAAGGGATTGCTAAATGATGGGACTGTCTTTGATTCATCGGAAGGTCGAAGTCCCCTTGAGTTTGAGGTAGGTAAAAACCAAGTCATTGCGGGATTCGAAAAAGCTGTAATCGACATGGAAATGGACCAAACCAAAACAATTACGATTCCTTATGACGAGGCTTATGGTGAAATTAACGAAGGGCTAATTCACGAAATAAATAAAACACAACTCCCGGACAGCTTGGATATAGAGATCGGTAAAGAATTGGTTTCTACTCATCCTGATGGGCGACAAATTGTGGTAAGAATTACCAATATTGATGGTGATGTAATCACTGTCGATGCCAATCACCCCTTAGCGGGTAAGGATTTAACGTTTGAGTTGAAAGTCGTAGACATCAGCTAGAAACAGCCTCGAAAAAAAAATTAAAGACTATAAGCAACCGGACGGGTTGCTTTTTTTTGTCTACACCTGAATACATCTGCTTCAACTAGTTTATCCCACTTATACCCTACTAGTAATATCAATCTTCGCACGAACGTTTCGATTTTCATAGATTCTTGGATAAAGTCTATTTTAAGAACTGATCTTATACCATTTGTGGTGTATAAATGGTATTAAATCTAGCAATGTGTCGTTCAAAATAACTCTTATGTGTAATTCTCCATTAGACTCCATCTAAATTATTCCATCCATAGAAGTCTGAGATGTAGTTCCCATTCGCATGGTCAAAATACGATGCACTCTTTTGTATATCTTCGCAAAAATTACGAAGATGCATTACCAATTCGAAATTCTTGCCAAGACTAGAGCGAACATCATCAAGGTACTCAACTCACTTACCATTGATCAGCTGAATCATATACCCAAGGGGTTTAATAATAGCGTTTTTTGGAACGGCGCTCACTCATTGGTTAGTCAGCAGCTACTTTGCTATAAGCGTGCGAATGCCGAACTCCGGCTACCAAACGACTATATAGACAAATTCCGAAAAGGAACGGCACCTACGGATATTGCAAAACAGGCTGATCTTGACTTTTTAATTGATCAGCTACAGCAGACCCACAATTATATCATTGAAGATTATGAAAATGGTATTTTTAAAGAGTATCAACACTACGAAACTAGTTACGGTGTACTTTTATCCTCTATTGAGGATGCCATTGCTTTTAACAACACACACGAAGCACTACATCTAGGGTATATGATGGCACAAAAACGGGTACTTTAGTAACTAGAAAGTACGGAAAATGGAGGTAATGTTAAGCTTCCATTTTCTTTCAGGCTTACCTTGTTTACTCTGGGATCTTTTTTGGAGTTCTTTAACTCAGCAAAAGACACCATAAACTGATTAGCAGTAATATTTTTATCAAGTTCAATTTCTTGAGGTTCGCTTGATAAATTGACAAGAAACAACTGCTCATCTCCATTTTCATTCCTAAACCTGTAGCCAAATATCAGTTCCAAGGTTTCATGACTGTTTTTTGGAAGACCTGAAAACTTCATTCGCTCTGCCTGTGTCATTCCATTTGACGCCATTGATAGTACGCTAAAAGCTCTTCCAGTAGCGTTTATCCCTGACTTTTTCTTGATGTGCTGATAAAACATATGATAATTCGAAATCGTCAACGGAAAATCTTGCAAAAATTGATCTAATACATACATACACAGTAATCCATGTCCCCATGTTCTTTCTGACTCCCTAGGGTTCCATTCGGTGAACCAAAGGTCGAAACCTTCTGGTATATACAATTCATAATCCTTTACCATTAAATCGAACTGGTCTCGCCATGACACCATACTCTTCACCAAGTTCTCCTCACTAGACACTACATCACCATCCTTTGGGACCTGATAGATATGAAGAGAAACTGCATCTACAAGTTCTGGATTCAAGTCTTTTAGCGCCACTTGATTCCATCTGTTACGTCGTGATGCGGTTTTGCCATTAGGGTCTGCTGCCAATGCACAGGTCGTAACTCCGGGAAAGCTTTGTTTTAGTCTTTTAGACCATTCATTACATAATTTCCCGTAGCTATCACCAGGATCCGGAAAAGCACCAATTAAATCAGTATTTTCAGCACCAGCATTATACGGTTCCACAATGGAGCCTCCATTTTTTGCCGTACCAGCTTTATTTTGACCAAAGAATATTTCGTTTCCAAACTCTACATACTTAACGGGAATACCCAGTTTTTGAGCTCTGGTTAACATATCCACTCCTCTTTCGTAGCGATCATCAGCCATCTTCCACCAGTCATCCGAAAGTGGTGTCTGATCAACTTCCCTACCCCATTTTAAACGATAGTAATCCACTCCTGGAGTTGAAACGTTCAACACAAATAGAATATCAAAGTGATATCCTTGTTTTTTCATGTTCTCATAGAGCAACTTCAAGTTTTGTACTGAGTTTGGCTTACTCTTATAGTTAGCCACCCACCACATTGTATTCTTTTCTTGTATAGCCTCCACTGGATTATTGGTATTAGGATCAATCACCTTTGTGGTTTTAAATAAGCGATCATTGAGGTGGTCCCAGTAATTCGTCACCGTACCTCCCGGATAGCGAATCATCCCAGCCCTAGATTGGATAATCGATTGGACGTTTTGTTCGTTATTCCATGGATCGTTTTTATAGGCAAATTGATTATTAAACCCCATCATAGTGGGCTCAATACGCTTAACTGACTCATATCCGAGGTGTTTTACCTGCGCTTGTAGTTGGGGTATAGTAATACACGCATTTAACGAGACGATTGCCGTCAAAAAGATAATTTTACGAATGAGTGAAGCCATTAAATTTCAGATATTGGATACAAGATCAGATTTGGCCAGATATAAGCCATTTTAGTAAAAGAGATGGCTAAAGTTAAGACTAATCTTTGGTTATAAAGAATCCATAAGATAATTCCACAAAGGAATTGGTTTGAGCAGCATATTACCGATTTTATTGCCAGCTCGTCAGTATACATTAATAAAAGTCTATTGAGAACACTTAATTTATTTCAAAATACTTTCTATGGCTATCCAACCCTAAGGGTCTAAATGTTGGTAACGCATTCCTGCTTAACATCCTAAACATTCAATCCAGGTATCTTTTTGTCAAGGGTTGGTATTCTTCAATTCTACGATCCCTAAAAAATGGCCAAATCCTTCTAACGTCTTCTGATTTATTTAAGTCTATGTCTACAACACACTCTCCCTCTTGCTCATTCATTTCAAATATTACCTCACCCTGTGGACCGGCGATAAAACTATTTCCCCAAAATTGAATCCCTTTTGTTTGCCCTGAAGGATCTTTCTCAAGGCCTACTCTATTTACACTAGCCACGTAAATCCCATTGCTAACGGCATGAGCCTTCTGAGCAATTTTCCAAGCATCTAACTGTCTTAGTTTTTCATCTTCGGTGTCTGTGCTCTCCCAACCAATTGCTGTTGGATATATGAGAATTTCCGCGCCAGCCATCGCCATTAACCGTGCTGCCTCCGGGTACCATTGATCCCAGCAAATTAACACTCCCAATTTACCTAGGGACGTATCAATAGGTTTAAACCCTGTGTCACCAGGAGTGAAATAAAACTTCTCATAATAAGCTGGATCATCAGGGATATGCATTTTTCTGTATTTACCCGCGATTTCACCTGTTTTTTCAAATACGACAGAAGTGTTGTGATAAAGTCCCGGCGCTCGTTTTTCAAATAAAGAGGTAACTAACACTACTTGACATGAGGCCGCGAGTTCAGCATAATAATCAGTAATGCTACCAGGAATTGTTTCCGCTAAATCAAAATGAGTAACGTCTTCCGTTTGGCAGAAGTACAATGAATCATGAAGTTCTTGAAGTACGATAAGCTCGGCGCCAGATTTACTAAGTGCCTGAACCTTATCCTTCAGCTTCAATCTATTGTCATATGGCTCGGCTGAACAAGCCATTTGTACTATTCCTACCTTTCTTAACTTCATAAATAATCAATTGATTGCTATTCTCCCTCATGATGGAAAATCAACAAAAGAGACATGTTGCTAAAGTAAATCTAACACGTTGATTCATTTAACCACGTGGTCAAAACGTTTAAAATTTGATAAAAAGCCCTATCCAAACCCTAAATATTTTAACAAAATATTGTTTTTCTCCTACAATACTCCGTATATTACTTATAAGTCTTTTGTGACAAATATATTATGATCAAAAGCCAACAAAACACCGTGAAATAGAGTATATAAACAACATAGTCTCAACAATAAACAAAATACTATCTGATGGCGACTCACCTTCAAATAAAACAACTATCCTCAGAGGAAATTTATGAATTGGCGAAATCACTCCTGGATGTTGTGGAGTTTGATAATATGCCATTAAACGATAATGATCTTAAAGGCCTTTTAGTACACTTGAAGAATGACATTCAAGGTTTTGATGCCGCTTGTAATGCACTTACAGAAAAGGTATATTCTGTTGAAATAGACCAAAAGAAGAGAAGACTAGATCAAAGTTTGCAACAATTTGTGCTTTATTTGAAGGAACTAGAGTTTAGCTCACAAGAAAATCCGCATATTAAAGCCGTAATAGAGACTATTTCTCCGCATATCGAAATCGGAAATGATGGATGCAGCACAGATATTGTTGAAGCGTTGTTATCAAAGTTAGAAATAGGAAACTTACCTATGAACCTATACTCGATTGGAGCAACTTCTCACTATGTGGAAATGAAAAGAAGTTTGATTGAGTTCACACGATTATGTGAAAACAATAACAAAACTTTTTACAACATTAAGAGTCCAGGAATTGAACGAAGGGTCAAGGAACTCATCGATACGCTTTCAACACTTAATCTCCTATTAGGTCAACGCACTCAGACAGAGTTAGGAAAAAAACTAGTATCAATATTTGAAAATGAGGCAAGTCATAGTCAAGCTAACTTTCATGTATCCCCGATCAAAAACATGATTTAGGTTTTATTTACGTGCACATAGATAAATGACCTCTAGGCGTTATCTTTGCTGCGATATGCATCGATTGTTTTGGTCAATACTATTCTTTGGTTTCTATGGCTATCATCAGCTACTAGCCCAATGTGCAATGTGTCGAGCTTCTGTTGAAAACAACGCCAATAACGGTGAGTCACTGGATGTGGCAGAAGGTCTTAATTTTGGTATTCTATATCTTTTCGTTGCACCATACTTATTAATAGGAACAGTCGGTTACCTATGGTATAGAAAAAGTAAAAGTAACAGTCAAAAGCAAGGGAATGCTTTCAGCGCTTTTAAATGGTAAATGCCCTCGATGCCGATCCGGCCGAATGTTTAAAAAACCCTGGTATAACTATGGGGCGTTCACACAAATGAATGCTCATTGTCCGAAATGTCATCAACGACTAGAACCAGAACCTGGTTTCTTTTTCGGTGCGATGTATATTAGCTATGCGCTGTCGGTAGGTATATTCATTCTGGTTTTCTTCGGAACCTACGTATTATTTTCTCCACCATTTTGGGTGTATATGGTCAACACCTTAGTTGTGGTCCTCGTGTTACTGCCTTTTCTTTTCAGGTCTTCTCGTATTCTATACCTTTACTGGTTAGGAGGTATAAAATATGATCCAGATTCTAACAAAAATCCTTCTTAGTAGGCAATCACTTATTCCACTAGTTATTTCCTTAGTGGGGATATTTATCCTCCAAATACTCAACAATGCGGTTGTAAATCAACCTAATATCCCGTTTGAGTCTTTATCAATTAACTCCAAGCAATTTAGGGAGGTCACCTCCGAATCCTGGAAACTTCAAAAACAAGGCAATAAAGATATCACAACGTTGATATATGATAAACAAGATCTCATATTTTGGACCTCAGTCGTCAACATACCTCCTAAGCACTTATTACCACTTACTCCGGAAGTTATGTATCTGGAAAGTGAAAAAGGGAAGTATTTGATCAAAAAAACTACTCTAACTCACCAAGACAAGTCACTCGATATTTACCGGCTTCTTCTGCTAGAAACAGGGTATCCGGTCAAAAATCATTATTTAAGGAATAAAATAAACCACACACGATTGGGGGATCGTATCGGTGATATTCTACCCCCTACCGAAGATCTAAAAACAGTCTATCACCATGGCGAGCCACTGTTTTCCGTTTCATATAACCACAGCACTTCGTTTGTCTATCAAGTCATTCTTCACTTGATATCTACTCTAGCATTTAGCTTCTTTATTTATGCATTTTCTAAACAGCTTACAACGACCTATGGAGCTAAAGCCGGAACTATGGGTATCCTTTTATTAGGCGGAATCTACCCTACATTATTCATTTCCGGAATTCTGAGCGCTAACCACCAACTTCTTTTTGATCAAATGATATCATTGACCAAACAGGTAGGGATTTCACTGGGGCATCTATTAACTATTTCTATTTCTCTGGTTACTATTAGTTTCTTTTTGGTCCGGGTCATCTTAAGAACTTTATTTCTCAAAATCAATGAAAAAAAGAAAAGCGGGTATGTGAACTACATCATTGTTGTCATATTGGCTTTGCTTTCTTTTGAAGTCCTCCATACACTGATAAGTATTCATCAATCCGCATTACAACTTCCTTCAATAAGTCTAGACATAAGTCAATCCTTAAAATTCAATATTAGCTCATTATGTTATCTAGTTACGTTTGGGTTACTATGCTTCTCATTTTTCTTTATCAATCATATTCTAATCTTCCTAAGCAGACAACTTACCACAACAAGGGTGATAACTGCGGGAGCATATTGTGCATCTCCATTTATCTATTATACCCTTATCTATCCGAAACTAGAACTTCAACCTGAGTTGGCAGTCGGATTTATGATCTACAACCTACTTATCATAGGTCTCGACCCCATTTCACTATCAGAAAGGATTAATTCCAAAAACATCATCTACTTAGCGGGGTTTGCGGGCATGATTTCTAGCTTACAAGCTTATTATGTGTATAAGAATTATGAATTTAAAGACTTAACTAATAAGCTAAAGTTCGCAAATGAACTCCTTATTGATCAAGATGTAAACGCTGAATATTATTTATCAGAACTAGATCAAAAGATCAATAATGACCTATTTATCATATCTCGAATGTTATCTCCCAAGCCGTCTCAGGAAATCATTCATAATAGAATTAAACGGGCATACTTATCAGATTACATCACCAAGTATGAAATCAACTCTCATATCTTTGATGCAAATGGGCTACCTTATGGGGCTGGTGATTCTACCACATACGATTTATTGAAACGAAAATATGCCATACCTCAAAACCAAACTGATCACGAAAATATATTTCTAGATAACAAAACCGTTCAAGGTGGTTCCAAAAAATATGTATCCTTTAATCCTATTTACCGATATGACAGTGTAATTGGACATATGGTATTTGAGTTAGTATTAAAAAAACGTTTTCAATCCACTGTCTTACCCGAGTTATTGGTTAATGAATCTTTTCAAGAGCACTCGAAATTAAAGGATTATGACTATGCACAGTATAACAACAAAAACCTTGTTTATAGCAAAGGGGAATTTTTATATGAAAATAAATTTGATTCAGCCCTAATTGGCGAAAAGAGGTTATTCTCCGTTGGCGTTGAAAGAAGCGGGTACCATCATCTTGGTGTTGACGCGGAAGGCAGTAAAGCAATTGTGATTTCCTCAAGACAATATGCCAATAGTTGGCTGTTATCCAATTTCACCTTTTTTCTTAATGTGATGCTTTTAGCAGGTTTTTTGATCCTCTTGAGTATTAGCTCTAGACAAGAACTTGCCGTTAGCTTATCCACTAAAATTCAAGTTTTTGCCACCACTGGCATTTTGGCTTCGCTGCTTTTATTTTCGCTATTAAATATTAATTTCTATAATCAATCCTATGATGATGAGGTAAAGCGAAGTAGCGAACAAAAGGCTTTATATCTAGCGTCTGAAATAGCTGAGCCGATGCAAAACTTTGAGGATCTCGAGATCAGCAAAGAGGCTTTGCACCAAGCACTAAGCAGATTGGCAAAGTTTACTCAAGTGGATCTTCATTTATTTGACTTGGATGGCAAACTCATCTCAACAAGCTTAGAACCTCTTTTTGAATCCAATATTCACGCACCATATATCAACCCTGACATATTATTTAACCATTTACAAGCTGGAAGCGAAAGTGTTGCCAGTGAAGAAAAAATTGGCGGTTTTGAGTATAATTCAACATTTACTTTGGTTAAATCACCCGGGACTGGCCGTTCACTAGCTTATCTAGAAATGCCATTTTTCCTTTCCGAGGAACAGCTCGAAAAGAGACAAACCCAAGTGATCAACACGGCCCTGAATATATTTACCCTAGTACTTATTATTTCTATATTAAGCTCATTTGTTATTGGTCGATTACTTACCAAACCACTTAATATGGTCTCGAAGAAACTATCAAAAACAAAACTTGATCAGTATAATGAACCCATTGAGTGGTCAGGAAAAGATGAAATCGGAACACTGATTACCGGATATAATCGAATGATTGAAAATCTTGAATTCAGCAAGGCTGAGCTGGCCAAAAGTCAGCGTGAGACAGCTTGGAGAGACATTGCTCGACAAGTAGCGCATGAAATCAAGAACCCTTTGACTCCGATGAAGCTTTCTCTCCAACACTTAAAAAGAGTATTGGGGCAGTCTGAGTCTGAAAAGGCCAGTAAGACCATTGAGGGAATGATTAAGCATATCGATACGCTCTCTGACATTGCGTCATCATTCTCAACGTTCGCACAAATGCCCGCCCCAGAAATGAATGTCATTGAGGTGAATCAAGTATGTGAAGAGGCCATGGGTATTTTTACCAGTGAACAGGGCTATGTGGCATATACCCCTCCCGCCCAATCAATCAACGTAAAAGGCGATCATAAGCTACTGACACGAATCATCTGCAACCTACTACTGAATGCCTTACAAAGTGTGGAAGAAAATGTTAAGCCAGAAGTCTCTTTAAGTATTTACTTGAAAAAAAATCAAGTGATTATTAAAGTTAAAGATAATGGCGTTGGAATACCTGATGCGATAAGAGATCAAATCTTTATTCCGAAGTTTAGTACCAAGCAAACGGGATCTGGAATTGGACTAGCTGTTTGTAAACGTGGAGTGGAGCTGATGCAAGGAAGTATTTTGTTTGAGGCAAATGATACGGCAGGCACCTCATTTTATATTTCCCT
>CAYMST010000165.1:0-10883 GCA_964393115.1 uncultured Roseivirgaceae bacterium
CCGGCCCCTGGAAGAATGTCTTGTCGTTGGTGAGCAAGAGCTTGAATTGGAACCGGCTACTTTTCCGAGTACAGCGGAAGTTTTTATCGACGGGTTCAGCGCTGGTCTCAACTATGCCGCTTTTTCGGGTTCTAAGGTGACGGCCTTTCTCGTCGATGACGAGGTGACCTATCAAGGGTCACTTTCGATGAGCTTCTCCGTACCAAATGCAGGAGACCCTGAAGGCGGCTATGCCGGAGGGGCATTTTTCACGAGTACGGGGCGGGATTTAAGTTCATATAACGTGCTCACCTTTTGGGCGCGTGCAACTAAGTCAGCAACACTTGATGTTGTTGGCTTTGGTAACGATTTGGGAGCATTGAGGAATGTGGTGGAGCTGAGAAGTATACCGCTTAGCACGACATGGCAGAAGTATTATATTCAGATACCAAATCCGTTAATATTAACTCAGGAGCGTGGGATGTTCTATTACTCGGAGGGTCCTGAAAACGGCGAAGGTTATACGTTTTGGATTGATGAATTGAAGTTCGAGAACTTAGGAACGGTTGCACATATCAAGCCAGTACTCAACGAAGGGAATACAGTGAGACAGACCTCCTTCAACGGGGGCAAAGTACAACTCACAAACATAGGAGTTTCGGCAAATCTACCTACAGGAGTTGACCAAATCGTCTCTGCTTCTACGTCATACTTTAATTTTTCTTCTTCTAATGAAGCTGTGGCGACTATCGATAACGTGGGCTTGATTTCGGTTTTATCCACAGGTAGCACGACGATTAAGGCAAGCATTGGCAAGGTGGAGTCCTCAGGATCAACCGTCATTACGTCTATTGGCGACTTCGCGACAGCTTCTGCACCTACTCGAAGTTCACAAGATGTGATCTCCATATTTAGTGATGTCTATGATAATGTTCCTGTTGACTTCTTTAACGGCTTTTGGGAACCGTTTCAAACGACTTTATCAGCGGATTTTGATATCAATGGCGACGATATCTTGAATTATACGAATTTCAATTTTGTCGGTACACAATTTGCTAATCCGACGGTAGATGCTACCGATATGACTCATTTACACTTAGATATTTATGTTCCCGGAACTGTAGATGCTACTACTAGACTGAAGATTACGATTCGAGATTTCGGTGGAGATGGGGGAGATGGTGGTGAAGATGACACGAACCAGGAAATCACCTTATCGAGCCCAGATCTTAAAACGAATGAATGGAGTAGTGTCGATATTCCATTGCAGTTGGCCAATAAAAACAGGATAGGTTTGCTTATCTATGAGAATCTAGAAACCAATTTGACAAACATGTACTTGGATAATGTTTATTTCTACTCCGGCGATGGGTCCGGTAATTCTGGAAATAATGGTACTAACGAGCCTACAGTAGCGGCTCCTACGCCGACACATCCGTCCTCCGGAGTTGTTTCTGTTTTTAGTGATGCTTACACAGATGTGAGTGTAGATTCATATCGCACAGATTGGTCAGTAGGTACCTTGGAAGATGTGGTTATCTCTGGTAATGTGGTAAAAAAATATTCGCAACTTGACTTTGTAGGTATTGAGACAACGTCATCAACTGTAGATGCGTCAAGCATGACACACTTACATGTAGACGTTTGGTCTCCAGACTTTACCAGTTTCTCAGTGAAGCTAGTTGACTTCGGTGCTGATGGCGCTTTTGAAGGTGGAGATGACGTGGAGCATCAAATCGACTACGCTTCTCCGTCTACTGGTCAGTGGGTAAGTTATGATATTCCATTAAGTGACTTTTCGGACTTAACCACTAGAGGTAATATTGCACAGTACATTTTAGTGGCCGAGCCAACAGGAGGAGCCACCGTTTTTGTGGATAATATTTATTTCTACAATTCGGCTGCAAGCCCAGCTACTGAACCAACTACGGCCGCACCAATACCAAGCAAGGTATCATCAGACGTTATTTCCATTTTCAGTGATACTTATTCGGATGTCTCTGTGGATACCTATCGTACAGACTGGTCGCAGGCTACTTTGACAAATGAAGCAGTAGCCGGTAATGCAGTACTAAAGTATTCAAGTCTTGACTTTGTTGGCATTGAGACGGTAGGGAATCAATTGGATGTGAGTGCGATGACTCATCTCCATTTGGACGTTTGGTCAGCTGATTTCAGTAGTTTTTCTGTAAAGTTGGTTGATTTTGGCGGTAATGGAGCCTTTGAGGGTGGAGATGATGTGGAGCATCAAATTGATTATATGACACCCTCTCAAGGGCAGTGGGTATCCTATGACATTCCACTTACGGACTTTTCTAGTCTTACTACGAAAAGTAATTTGGCACAATATATTTTGGTGGCCCAGCCTACCGGTGGTGCAACTATTTATGTGGATAATATTTATTTCTATAAATAATGATACTGAGTGCGAAGCAAATGTCGTCTTCTCCGCTAGGCACTAGCGGAGGAGGTTGATAACTGAAATTCGCCTCTAATCTGATATAAACCTGTGCGGATAGCTAGATACGCAGTACCTGAGAACTTAAGTGATATGCGAATCTCGACCGTGATTAAACAATAAGCAGATGAATAACATTAATAAAATATGGATTTCCTGTCTCACCATGACCCTGATGTTTGTCATGGGATGTGAGGAGGAGTCCAACGAGTTGCCTCAAAGAAACTGGCAACTGGTATGGCAAGATGAATTTAACGGAGAGGCAAACACGTTACCAGACAGCACGAAGTGGACCTATGATATTGGCACCGGCACTAATGGTTGGGGTAATCAAGAGCTTCAATATTATACGAATGACACGAATAATGTAGCCTTGGACGGGGAAGGAAATCTAGTGATTACAGCTCGGTCGGAAAATTTTGGAGGAAGCGCGTTCACTTCTGCACGTGTAAAGACGCAAGGGTTGTTTGCACAGACTTACGGACGCTTTGAAGCACGAATCAAAACACCCTATGGACCAGGTATTTGGCCGGCTTTTTGGCTGCTAGGTTCGGATATAGAAACAGTAGGTTGGCCACAGACCGGTGAGATAGATATTATGGAGCTAAGAGGTCAAGTCCCTAATGTAATGGCTGCGACCGTCCACGGTCCGGGATATTCAGCTGGTGGGGGCATAACATCTAGTTTCGGGTTTGAAAACAAACGCTTCGATACTGACTTCCATATTTTCGCGGTGGAGTGGGGTGTCGATTACATAGACTTCTTCGTAGATGACCAGTTGTTTCATCGTGTGACTCCCTCGACTGTCACTGGCGAATGGGTGTTTGATCATGACTTCTTTATTATTTTAAACGTAGCGGTAGGAGGTACCTATGTTGGTTTTCCCACCGATGGGACACCGTTTCCGCAACGGCTGATTGTTGATTATGTAAAGGTTTATTCGGAAATATAATGCTTATGAGGAAGCCTTATTATTTTATTTTTTCGGTTTTATGTGTAATTCTTGCAAGTTGTCAATCACCAAAGGGTTCAAGTCAAAAGTTAGCCTACCCACTAGTCGATAGCCTCCTCTCGGTCATGACGTTGAGCGAAAAAATTGGTCAGATGAACCAATATTCTGTAGGGTCAGAACTAACTGGACCTAATGGAGCTACGCAACATGCAGAGGTCTACGAACAAATGATTACTGGTCAGGTTGGTTCGGTTTTGAACCTAGTGGGAACAGAAGAAACCAGAAAGCTACAGGAATTGGTGGTCAACAACACTAGGTTAGGTATTCCGTTGGTTTTCGCCTATGATGTAATTCATGGGTATGAAACGATGTTTCCGATTCCACTCGGGGAATCCTGCTCCTGGAACCTGGACCTAATGGAGTTATCGGCGAGCATCGCGGCTATTGAAGCTTCCGCGGCTGGTATTCAGTGGACGTTTGCACCGATGATAGATATAGGTCGAGATCCGCGTTGGGGCCGTGTGATGGAAGGAGCAGGGGAGGATACGTATTTGGGTTCGAAAATTGCGATAGCTAGGATTAATGGATTCCAGGGGAAAGACTTGTCAAATGAGACCACAATTGCCGCATGCGCCAAGCATTTTGCAGGGTATGGATTTGTGGAAAGCGGTAAGGACTACAATTCGGTAAATGTAGGGATGAACTTTTTACATAATGTCATTCTTCCTCCTTTTAAAGAAGCTTCGCAAGCTGGGGTTGCTACTTTTATGAATGCTTTTAACGATATAGACGGTATACCGAGTACCGGCAATACATATCTAGTTCGGAACCTGTTGGAAGACAAATGGGGGTATAATGGTGTCGTAGTTTCGGACTGGAACTCAATCGGAGAGATGATCAATCATGGTACGGTGGCTAACTTAACGGATGCTGCACAGGTAGCTGCAATTGCTGGTTGTGATATAGATATGCAGGGGACAGCCTATGTTAATCATTTGGCTCAGCTAGTAAATGATGGAAAGGTAAGCGAGCAACTGATTGATCAAGCGGTGCGACAAATACTCGAGTTGAAAGCTAAGCTGGGATTATTTGATGATCCTTATCGGTATATTGATCCCAGTCGGGAAAAAGTGATGATTGGGAAAGCTGCACATCATGATGCAGCTAGAAAGGTAGCCGTGGAATCTGTTGTTTTGCTCAAAAATGATCAACAACTACTTCCACTAAATCAGGTGGAGAACCTTGGAGTTATCGGGCCATTGGCTAAGGATAAAGACACTCCTTTAGGAAACTGGCGAGCAAAAGGTATTGGTGGATCTGCAGTTTCGTTATTTGAAGGATTGACCGAGCGCTTTTCGAGTCAGATGGAGATTACTTACGCTCAAGGCTGTCCGCTATCGGTAGGACCAAACAACTTTTTTAATGAATTGACTATTGAAGAGGAGGATCGGTCCGGTTTTGAAGAGGCACTTCGCATAGCTCGTCAATCCGATGTAGTGATTATGGCACTAGGGGAGCCGGCTTACATGTCAGGAGAAGCTAGGAGTAAAGCAGAAATTGGATTGCCAGGGTTGCAATTAGAGCTGTTAAAAGCAGTTCATTCGGTAAATCCGAAGATAGTTTTAGTGTTGATGAATGGCAGACCACTGGTTATTCCCTGGGAAAAAGAAAATATCCCTGCGATCCTGGAAACATGGCATTTGGGGTCGCAAGCCGGACATGCGATTGCCGATGTGATTTCCGGGGATGTTAACCCATCCGGAAAGCTTACGATGACCTTTCCGCGTCATGAGGGACAAATTCCGATTTATTACAATTACAATAATACAGGAAGGCCGTCAAGTGATGCTGTATTCTACGCGCATCATATGGATATCCCAAATACGCCCTTATTTCCATTTGGATATGGGTTGAGCTATACGCAATTTGAGTATGAAAATATCGTGGTGACCGAGAACGATAACGGTTTGGAGGTATCACTAGATGTGCACAATGTTGGGGATTATTTAGGCAAAGAAACTGTTCAATTATACATCCGTGATATGGTAGCCTCTATTGTTCGGCCAGTGAGTGAATTAAAAGGGTTTAGAAAAATTGAATTGAAGCCGAAAGAGCAAAAGAAAGTGACGTTCAAATTGACCCAGGCAGACTTAAGTTTCTATGATCAAGAAGGGGACCTGATTTTTGAATCTGGCGAATTTTTGATCTCGGTTGGGCCAAATGCTGGAGAATTAATCTCGCAGAAGATTAGCGTTGATTGAAGTATATATCAAACAAACACAGTATGTGTTATTAAATACTTAAAAACAGTTGGTTAGGGTTGTGTGTTTCGAGAATGATTATACTATAATGTATTTAGTTCTGCGATCGATATTCCATAGGACTCATCCCTGTTTTAGTCTTAAAAAGCTTGCTAAAATGATTCGGATATTCGAAGCCAAGGCTGTACGCAACTTGGCTTACGGAATCTTTTGTATTTAGTAATTGGGTTTTGGCTCTGTCAATTAGAAAGTGGTGAATGTGTTCTTGCGCACTTTGCCCCGTTTCTTTTCGGAGTAAATCGCTTAGATAGTGCGAGGACATATTCATTGCATTGCCACAGTATTTTACAGTAAGTGATCCGATTTCAAGTGGTTTTGTTGATGCATAATATTCTTTCACTACCTCTTCAAATTTTGATACAAACCCTTTATTGAAATTAGTCCTGGTATAAAATTGTCGGTCATAGTATCTTGTACAGTAATCGAGCAGTAGTTTAATATTAGAAACCATTAGTTGCTGGCTGTGTCTATCAATAATGGAATCGTATTCTTTTTGTATTTTATTTACTAAGTCAGATAGTGCTCGCTGTTCGTCTAATGACACATGTAACGCTTCATGAATATCATAGGAGAAAAACTGATATTCGTCAATACGCTTACCTAATTCGGACTTCCTGATAAGGTCAGGATGAAATATAACCGTCCATCCTCCGACTTCGCTAAAGTCTTCCTGAGTTGAAAACTTCATGCTCTGTCCAGGACGCGTAAAAACCATAGTTCCATCTTGAAAATCATATGAGTTTCGACCGTAGGAAATATGTCCTTGAATACCTTTTTTCATGCTAATTTGAAAAAGGTCCAATACGAAAATATTATCACCATAATTGGCGGTTACCATTCGCTGGTCAATCGGAAGTACGGTTATCAAAGGATGTTTTGGACTTCCAACTCCAAGGAAATCATGAATTTGGCTGATTGAATTAATGCGAATTACTTCTCCCATTTTCTATGTGCTTTTTAAGCTGTAACAATAGGCGTTCGTATGCTTTCTCGACAGGAGCAGGATTCCAAAACGGCACCATAATTCCTCGATATTGCTCATCTATTGCAACCGTTGATTGATTAATAATGTATTTATGGTCAAATGTGAGAATCCCGGGAATTCCTCCGGTTTGGTTGATTATCTTATTGGTTATTAGTTGTTTGACATTAGCATCCATTACGGCTGCCTTTCCATTTTCTTCTTGATAAAATTCGTATTTGATAATACCTCCGGCGGTCATTTCTCCTTCTACTGGAACAAGTACCTTGTTCCATGCTTTGATTTGCTTCATTTCAGTCAAAGCAAACCATATCTCTTGCTCTGAGGCTTCTATGCTTACCTCTGATCTTACCGACTTTTTACCAATAAGGAAAAGTACAATTATGGCAACGGTGAATACAAGTACCGCAATTGCCCATTTTGAGCCTAATATTGCCATCATTCGCTTATGTTAATTGACATATTTATTAAACCAGTCTAGCACCTCATTTGAGTTTTTTCCTATCCAATCATAAGCTGCGCCGCGTTTCTTTTCAAGATTAAGCCATAATATTTCTTTTTCACCCCGCAGGTCTTGATAATATTGTTCCACCATTTTTCTATTAGTCATGGGATCGTTTTCATTTTGGATAACAAGGGTAGGAACCGAAATATTTCGCACGAAAGATAAGAATGAGTCTCCATCTAGTTTTATTCCGCGATACTTTTCATTGAATTTATTACCAGATCTTACAAGCAAGTCAGGTACCCCCATGGCTTTGACAAAGTAATCGTAGGTAAGGGGTTGCACTGCAATGAGCGTTTTAATTTGATCTATAGCTCTTATTTCTTCTTCCATACCATAAGCGAATGTGGTGGAAGCAGCTCCCATGCAAATACTCAATAAACCGATGGAGGCATCGCCATATACTTCATGATTTGTAATAAAGTTTACTGCCGCGAGTACATCTTTACGTTCTTCTAACCCCCAAGTGATCCAAGGAGAATCTGCCGACTCACTGTTTCCATGACTTCTTAGATCATACATCAAAACTGAATACCCAGCTTCAACGAGATATTTGGTCTGGTTTAAAAAATGGATATCGCTAGTCCAAAGCGTGTTTTTAAAAATGCCCTTTCCTTCTTGTGTATATCCACATCTTGAGCATTGCACGCCAAAGTGAGATTGAATGATAACCTTGTCAGTTCTGCCTTTTACTATCCATCCAGAAAGGATAACGTTGTCTTTAGTAATGAAGGTAACCTCTTCATACTCCAGTCCATATTCGTCTGGTGTTTCAAAGACCGGAGACTTTCCGGGTTTAACCATTAGGTCTGAGATTGCTTTTCCAAACATGATCTTTTTAATTTTGATTGTGAGACAAAAGTGCGGATTGCATGCTTGGGAGTTGGATACTTATCGCAGAACTAAGGAAACATAGTGCAGAATCAAATATCAGAGTTCCATATATCCCTTCAATGGTCCATTTAGTAGTTTTTTGAAGCCCTTAACACTGACTCTTAAGTCAAAAAAGTCATAGCTAATTTAGACTGGTGTGAATTAAGCAATCATCAATAACGTTATTTGTATGTTTTTACTTGAGTTTCTCCAGCCCATTTCAAAGCATTTGACCAAAACTTGGCATTAGGTCATTCAACTCAGCTCTTTCATGTGGTTACCTGAGGGATTCAGTTACATAAAAAAAGACTCGTGAAAAAATAGCTATCCATTGGTGGATCTTTCATACGCTATCTCACTTTCCGTTTGTAGCCCATAATTAAGGCAGTTTTTTCTTATTTAAGGCAAAAAATAGAGATCTATTGGGCCAGAAGATCGGTCAAGGCCTTTTAACGAACGCTGAAAAACCGTTTCAAAATACACCTCGAAAACCCGTACGAATAGTATTTATTTCCTCCAAAACTCATATGCGGAGTCCTTTTTCTCTTTTTCATCCGTTTCCAAAAATCTAGAGCTTTGATTTGTATCAAATTTATTTCTTCCATAGATGTAGTAGGGCTGCTTAATTTCTTGATTTACAAATGTTTCAAAGCCTTCGTTTTCTGGAATGTCATAAATTTCTAACCAATTTAAGTCTGCATTGCTTAAGTTGAATACGAGTCCGTCTAGTGCTTCTCTGAGTTTTTCTTCCATTCCTAGTAAAGAGACTTCTGTTCTAGATCCGTTTGATATCACTCCAACAAATAAAGTACTCTCTTCGTCAATCTTCAATACGTATGATCTTCCGTTAAACCCGTTAATGGTGTTATCAATCTTAAGATTCTTAATATCTACTACTCCCGAAATGTTAAAATCGATAGAAGGAAGTGAGAAGGTTGGAACAGATTTGGTAGCGCCCTGTAAAGAAGATTCGCTCCAAATTGGATCATCAAAGAAATAGGCGTATTTATAGTAGTCAAACACATTCTCTGGAAATTGAATGGTACCAAAGTCTTGATCATATTGACCCTGTGTAACAGAAAAGTCGATATTGTCTTTTACTCCTTCTAATTCTAAATAAAGTCCCTTAATAGAAGGGTCTACAAAAACCGACGATTCACATTCTTTGAACTGATCTTGCGAGACCATTATTGTATCTTCCAGTGCTATATCGCTCGCCACCAGGTAATAGGTACTGTTGTTTTCTTTATAGCGATGTTGGTAATAAGAAAAGCTAGGTTGTCCATGAACCTCGGTCTTCCCTTTAAAAATGTTAAGTGAACCTGACTTTTCTGATGAGAAGGTACTATGCCCATAGTTGTAGTGCTCGAAATCGATTTCATCGGTTAGGTTAAATTGAAAATAGTGATATCCAAGTGTTTCTTCTTCAAATAGTAAATGCGCAGGTGGGAACTCTGACCCAATACTGAAAACATTTTCAAAAGAACGTATGAGGATAAAGTTAGGGTCATTTCGATCGATAGTATGCACACTAAATGAATCTTTAAAGTTTTCTAATTCTTTCACCATAAACTCCACAGTTTGTCCAGAGGAAATGGGTTTAATAGCTGAAATATCACCTTGGGGTGTGGTTAAGAACACAAATGACTCATTTACATATTGATGGTATTTGAATAATGTCGCTTCAGGATCAAGATCAGGTATATTCACATCATCCTTTTGACTGTCATTATCTTGATTATCTGTCTGCGCTGTTTGATCGGGTAGAGGATCTTGACTTTCATCGGCACATGAGAAAAATAAAAGTACAACTGCGAGGCCCCAAATAGTTCTTGTCATTTTCGGAAATAATAGTTTAACCGCAAAAATAGTAAAGGTGTGATTTTTGGCAAAGGCTGTAGACGATATTTAAAGGTTGGCTACCAAGTGCTAAATTTCTGATTTTTTGAGCTTTATAGTTCCATATATCCCTTCAATGGTCCATTCAGCAGTTTTTTGAAGCCCTTAACACTTATACTCAAGTCAAAAAAGTCATAGCTAATTTCTTGAGGTTCCTCTTCGATGTCAAATAGCAAAAGCAGGAAATCCGAATTTACGCGGCCTTTTTTTCGCTTTTCTATAGCCACACCAGCATAGTCGTCCCAAGACTTTTGACCATGGACATTGGTCCAAATACCGTTTTCTGTAAATATTATTTTAGTCTTTGGAAAAAGAACTCGGTGAGTAAACCAGCCAGCTGACACTATTAGGATGGTCATCGTTACCAGGTCCTTTACTTCGTTGAAGCCGCTCGCATCGTATTTTAATAAACCAATAAGACAACCGGCAGTTGAAAGCACACTTATTATGATATGAAATGTCCTAGGGCCAGTGATTTTTATGGTGAATGAAGGGTGCATGAACTTATAGTTTACTGTAATAATAGCCCTATTATGAGTTATGATAGTTCCTAATATGGTCTATTCTACTGTCTTAAAAAACCGACAAATAGAGTCATGTGAAAGATTATTGACAAGCGTTACGCCGGATACATTTTATCGTTAGTTCTGAAAGAAACGTATGTTATTGGTGGTTTTTTGGTTTTAAATACTTGATTTACAAATATTTATGTGTTTTTAGGCTTATGCCAAGTTTCCTGATCCTTGTTCAAACATCAGAGTGGCCTCTGATACCATAAAATAAATTCAGTAGAAAATGTTTATTGATTGAAAATGTGATAGTTAAGTTCGTTTTGGTCGGTTTTCAACGGGATGATGTATTAACAACTTTTCTAGGATTAAAATCCAAATGTTAGCTTAGAAAAATATTAATAT
>CAYMST010000166.1:0-10858 GCA_964393115.1 uncultured Roseivirgaceae bacterium
TGATATCAAGTTATGAATTATACAAATCGAGTAGAAATCAATCATTCTATAATGTTAGGTAAACCTGTAATTAGGGGAACTAGAATTACAGTGGAATTGATTTTAAGAAAGTTGTCGGAAGGGTTATCTATTGATCAGCTTTTAAACGCTTATGATCATTTATCAAGAGAAGACGTTTTTGCAGCTTTAACTGACGCTTCTGACCTGATCGCTAATGAGGAAATTATTATTCCTCAAGCCTCATGATTTTGGCTGATGAAAATATAAGTTCGGAAATTATAAATGCTTTGCGCTCATCAGGAGTAGACGAATTTTCCATTAAAGAAAATCATTCAGGTGTTTCTGATGATGAAGTTATCAATCTGTCTAAAGACCCTCCAAGAGTTATTTTGACTGAAGATAAAGATTTTGGGGAATGGGTTTATGCACATGGTGAAGACAAAATCAGTGTGATTTTCCTTCGTTACCATTCGACGGATATAAAATCTATCATCTCTGTATTATTGAGTTTGATAGCCGAAAGAGGAGATTACCTATATGATAAGTTTACTACGATAAATACCCATAAAATCAGAATACGATCCTTGAGATAGTAGAAGCTCTTACCGCCAACGGCAGTCGTATTAGCAAACGGTAGTGCAAATCTTTGGTTAGCTTCGGTATCGAGCCTCGCTATCCAACTTAGGAAAAGCGGTGTGTCTGTGGTGCGGTAGCCAGGCTGCATTCCAGGAATAGACAAGATCGTTCGCTATTTTTTTCATATGAATAGGAAAATAAGCGCTCCATCCACACCGAGTAGGATTTGGTAACTCCTCCAAAGTACCTGTCAACGAGAGTTTAGTCAGATTTTACCAACTCTCCTATTCTCCGTAAAGACACCCTTCAGTATTATATATGATCATTCAGAACACTCACTTTACAAGCGCGGTTGAAAACGAGCGTGACTATCTTCATTTTTATATTACTAACATTTTAACTGAACAAAACCTTCTTTTTTCAGGATACGCAAAAGATTCAATACTAGATAAATCTTGTCTCCTATTCATAAAGTGATCATTCTAACCAAAACTAGATGTATCAAATAAATTATTCATTTGTAGTTAGTTAACGTAACAGATATCTTTGCAGCTTTTATAGCTATGAGTTGCTAAAATTTTACTTACTTGAATAATTGCTTTTCATATATTCGAAGCCTATTGAATATCAAGAAAACCACATCGGTTTGCTTGTTTCTGCTATGTTATTTATCCGTAACAGCTCAGCATACTTATGATCATACCTCGGAAAATTATGGCAGTGGTAGGAATTTCTTTATAAATCTATATCAAAAACATATTTCGCCAATTAATGGTAGTAATTGTAAGATGCATCCCTCATGTTCACAATACGCTAAGTTGGCTTTAAAGAATAACAGGTTTGATAAAGCATTTTATCTAATTTCGGATAGACTAAACAGATGCGGAAATGATCTCGAACATTACAAAATAGCGTCTTCTGGTAGTCAAGGTTTAAAGTACCTTGATTCTGATCCTTCCTTTAACATTGAACCAGTTCACAGCACCTGGTTATATCCGAAACTACAGCAGGTAACAGGTAAAATAGACTCAACCGATGATTCAAAAAAACAGTATCAACTGATCAAGTTTTTAATTCAATCGGATCTAGTAGATCATACACACGAGGCTTTCAGGAGCTTAATTCTCAAATTCCCGAATTCACGATATATAGATTCGTTACATTTTGACTATAGTAGCTACTACTACCAATTGGGGATAATTGATAAATCATCACAACACCTCACAAGGCTTGAAGGTAAAATATCCAATGAATCTTGGTATTACCTTAATGCGCTGTTAAATGCAAAAGCGTATGACTACGAGTCCATGAATCATTACACTCATTTAATGGAGCAAGGTGGGTTGAAAAAAACTTTTAGTGATCTAGAACAAGAAGTTAACGCCCTAAAGCCGAAAAGTCCATTTTTTGCTGGTGCTTTGTCAACTCTTATTCCCGGTTCTGGATACATAATCAGCAAAAAAAGAAATACGGCGCTAACGGCATTTGTTTTCAATACTTTTTTAGGATTAGCAACCTACGAGTCTTTTAAGAATGAAAGTTATATCCTAGGATCTGGACTATCAGTACTATCCCTAGGCTGGTATGTAGGAACCGTTCGAGGCAGTATTCGAGCTGTCCATGAGTATAATAAGAATCAAAAATTAGAACGTACGAATAAATATCTGAACAAATTAAAATTTAAATTACTATGATCAGAACGAAAGCTGGATTATTTACGGTACTCGTAGCTTTATTGAGCTTCAATACTTTACGAGCGGAGTTAAATGTGACAAAAGTTGTTGACTTGGAGTCTGGACAAGATCTCATATTAGTAGAATCAGACAGTACTAATGAGCTAGTCACCTTTGAAAAACTAACAAATGAGAATGGACAATTCACTATTTACAAAAGTGAGAAACATGGTTACAACGCTCCTTTAGTAGTTACATCTGTCAAAAAAGTACAGAAAGAAGGAAAAAATAAGGCCGCTCAAAACTGTCTTTTAGGAACAGGAGGATGTCTACTGGGAATAGCTTTTGTAAGTGCTAACGGAGAAAAAATAGACGATAACAATCCTCCTCAAGGGCTATACGCCCAAGTAGGCGATAAAGCAGTCTCTGGAGGAGAGGCATGTTTACCTGCTAGCTTATGGATTGGAGGGCTGTATGCAGGAATCAAGGGAATTGTCCAATTGATACAGGGCGGAAGTAAAAAAAGTACTGCTAGTAACCAAACTATAGATTCAAGTCAAATGACAAAACTTACAAGTACAGATTTAATGCAGTCAAACCGCCTTCGAAGTGAAGAAAACTATAATATTGACGTGCGCAATCTGAATGCTGAGCAATTGAACTCATGGTTAGTTGCCATACTGTAACGACCAAATAAATATCATTCATCGGCTATTCTCTTGGAATGGCCGATGATACTTGTTTTTTGCCTCTTCTACTTTTAAATCGGTTCATTCTGAAGAAATTCTGGTACTTTACGAGTAGGTATGTTTTACTTATCCTATAGAACTAAATTAATCAGGGCTGGCCTTTCCTAAAAAGTTAAAACTAAGAATATTGCAATGAGTAAATGAAAAATCTGAATAAGATATATATTGCTTTGATGTCATCCTTTCTGGTCTTAAGAGTTGTCGGAGAACTATTTAAAACACTCATTGGCCATTGGGAAAGGAATTAATATCTATAAGCTATATACTCTTAATAGCCACAGTTTTCATTTTCCTTTACCGGAAAATAATCACTAAGTGAATACAGCAATAGTAGACATTCGCAAAACGTTAAATTCCTAATCTTCACTTTTCCTTTATACAGAATCCATAAGATAATTTCACAAAAGACTTGATTTCAACGACGTATTATGCGATTTTATATCACCTCTCATAATATAACTTTATATACATCTTCCGTAGGGTGACTCAATACTTTATCCTGATCTGCAGAGTTTCTGAATCAGTGTGAGCAGGGTTCGAATCCGCTTCGGACCTCAACCCCTCTGATGAAAGATTTTCTACTTATACCTTGCGAATAATTTCCCTCCGACGCAAACGAAAAATAACTCCGGTTAAAAACAGGAGTTATTTTGTAACTAAATGTTTAGTTGATAGAAGTCCAAGATTAATCGCAACTTCCTTTAAATAATCTTCTCATCCTAACGTTCGACACAGACGAAGCATTTAGTTTTACCCTTTCAACTTAAAGGTAATTGGAAGAATCATACGGGTATTTACTGGCTTACCATCCATCTTGCCTGGCACCCAAGCTTTCACATTTTGCATTACTCTCAATGCCTCGTTGTCTAACTGATCAGAAATCCCTTTAACGACTTTTGTGTCAACAAAATTTCCCTGTGCATTGACTACAAACTCGATAAATACCTTTCCTTCCTCTCCGTTTTTCTTCGCCGATTCTGGATAGGTCAACTGGTTTCTAATTTCACCATAGAATGATTCCATCCCTCCTTTAGGGTGCGGAATTTCGTCCACTTTAGTATAGACTTCTTCTTGCTCTTTGATGGCATCTTTAGTGCACGCTAATGAGCATACTAATACTCCAATACTGAGCAGTGAAAGCCCTAGGCCCCACTTACCTGCTTTTTTCGGTTTTTCATTCATAATTTTTATTCGTTTTAATGTATCCGACTTTGAAAAATAATTTACTGGAAAAGGCGATACGCCTAGTGCTTTTCTGACAAGGAGCTCTTGATATCCATCTGTACCCCCATGTCTAATCACCTCTGAATCAGCGAGAAATTCATGGTTTTCATCTTGCGCTTTTTGCAAATACCAACCTGCTGGGTTAAACCAAAATAAAATGGTCAATATCTCGAAGATCAACTTATCATAAGTATGCTTCTGGTTTATATGAACAAGTTCATGAGCTATCATTTGTCTCTTATCACTTTCGCTTAGGTCATTAACATTCAACAGTAATCTGTCAAACACTGAAAATGTGGCGTGTTCTTTATTCGATTCGAAAAGATAAAATCCGAAATGTGTAGTCTTGTTGATACTCTTATCTTGAAATATTTTCCTAATCGACCAAAGACGAAACACAAACCTAGTACTTAACCAAAGTACACCTAATAGATAAATTATGATTCCAATATGAAAAAGATCAATAGAGTTATCCTGTGCCGTTTCATTTGCGAAGAATTCTAATGGAGGAATAGAAATAACTTCCGGTGAAGTACCTAAAGAAGTGGACAAGAAAAACAGTCCATCCACATTTATCAAACCTACAAGAAGGGAAGACACAACTATGAATAGAACGAAAAAGCGACGTAAATGAAATTCGTGAGATTTAGAAAGCAATAAGGCATACGTAATTGCTCCGATGGTTAGAAGTATATTCCCTTCTAGGCCATAGTTTAATAGATCAATTGTCTTCATTGTTATTTTGTTCAATTAAGGATAGTAATTCGTCCATTTGTTTCATGTCCATATCATTTTCTTTTGCAAAAAATGATACCAAGTTCTGAAAGGATCCTCCAAAGTATCCTCCTAGGAATGTCTTAAGGAAGAACTTTTTATAGTCATCTTTCTTTACCGTGGGATAATAGATGTGCGTCTTTCCTTTAGCGTTATAACCCACAAATTCCTTCTTCACCAAAATCCTTACTATGGTAGAAACGGTATTGTAAGCGGGTTTGGGATTAGGAAACTTTTCTATAATGTCATGCACTACACCACTTTCTATCTCCCATAGAATTTGCATGACTTGTTCTTCCGCTTTTGTTAGTTCTTTCATTAACTAAATCTTTAGTTGAACTTCTCAAAAAGAAAGTCATTTATTCAAATGACTTCTACAAATGTATAACTAAATCCTTAGTTATACAAATAAAGAATAGTATTTCCCTGATTTGACCTGGCCAACTTTAAGCTAAAGATTCAGAAAAACATAGAACCGCATTATCCGATTCTTTTCAACCTACTATCCCAACTTAGCTCTTCTTGATCATATACAGAGTGAATGACGGTGTTTGCTACCTTACCGGTCGCTCTACCACGATCACTACTTTTCCCAACTAAAATCTCCAGGCTCGACACTATCATCCCCGAAAAAGGAACGTGAACAGGTTTTAATCTTCAAATACAAATCATAGTCATTTACGGCCTCATTCACTTCTTCTTCGCTCATTTTACAATGTGTTAAAAAACTATGGTAGGTAGAATCCACAATAGCATAACCCATGATTTCGAGAACAGCATCAATTTTTTCCTTGATTCGTATCTGTTCTTTGATCCGTAACTGAAGCTTCCAATACTTCTTCTCTTCCTTATATTCTGAACTTATCATCCTGTACAAAGCTGTAAGTGGATGAGAAACGGTTCCGCTTAATCCAAGTTTAAAATTGCGTGTGTCTTTTCCTCGCTGACTATAATCAAAACCAGGAACGAGATATTCAGGCCTATTCTCTCTTTCGAGAACTGTCTCCATTTTCTTTTTTCCGATAACGGTAACGGAGTCTAATCGTTTGACTTCAGGTTTCATGGTTAAAACCATGATATCATCTCCTATCAATATTGAGTCAACGATCAATGCAATATCTTGGAAACCCAAGTGGCTAAATACCAAAGAATCAGAAATGGCTATGGTCATATCAAAAATTCCCTCATGTGAAGTATTCGCTACCCATCGCTTATTTTGAAAAATATTAACCTCAGGAAGTACCTTACCACTTTCAGCATTCAAAACCACCCCTACAAATCTCATATGGTCACCCTGAGCCATCACAGAGACCCCAGAAAGGCCTATACCTATAAGAGCTAAAATATAACGCTTGATTTTTTGATGTATAGGATGTCTCACATTGGTGATGTCTTTTATCTCTGGTCGAGTGAAAAAATTGATATAACTATTTATTCAAAATAAAAAACTGTCTCAAGCAAAGGAGCTGTGATTCAAAAAACGTTTAAATCCCTGTTTTTTATATTAACCATCACGCTTAATAATTTTTCTTATTTGACTATCATGCTCAGAAAGAACCCGAACAAAGTATACCCCAGAAACCAGATTACCCAGATCTAAAGAAACTTGTTTTCTAAACGAATCATTATAAGGATATTGCTGTTTCCAAAGAATATTTCCATTCAAATCCAAGATTTCAATAGAGCGCAGTCGTTGATGATTAGTTTTCACCTTTAAATACCTTTTAGTGGGTATTGGTGAAATCTCGACTGTCAATAATTCAGGTGCTTGACTTGTCGTTAACAGAGGATTAATAAATATAAGCTTGACAATCGAATCACAACTTAGGGAGCTTTTTAGAGTGTCATAATATATTCCCGGGACATCGTACTCATTTTCGTTTATCACTAAAGAAGAACTTGTCGAAGTGGCAGAATATGTATGCATAACATCACAAGAATTAAGATCTTCGACATGAAATGCCTCGGATCTATAGAAAACTGTCTCCTCACACGTGTTGTCTTTCACCAACACTATATACTCTCCAAGACTATCGATAACTATTGAATGGGACCTTTGATCAATAAGTTCAACAATTTCATTATCAATACTTTTGTACCATTCGTACTCAAAATTTTCATTCTCAGCAGTGGAAAGTACATTTCCCAATTGACTAATAGCAACTTCTAAAGGCTCTTCATTTGTATTAATCTGAATAGCATCATATCCAATACACTCTCCGGTAAATCTATTCCCAACAAAGACCTTATACTGTACTGATCGAACCGCCGGAAAGTCAAATGAACGATGTCTATTATAAAAAGAATAGAAATCATATGGCCAAAAATATTCAAGACTGTCGGCAATCAGGTTGGTCTGAAGATGCACTCTACTTCCAGAGCATACTAGCATTTCATCCTTACCAAAAAAGTCGAGATCTTCCCCTAGTTTCGGAACATATGTCGAAGACACCTCCTCCGTACAGTGTGAACCTTGATCTCTTAACGTTACTTTATAGGTGGTAGACTCCATCGGTCTAGCTTTAATATTTTCTCTATTGCTAAAATTAGAGAGTCGCGATATGGAAGGATGAGGGCTCCATGAATAATTAACTGTTCCCACTCCTGCATTGAAATTAGTCCTAACCCTTATATCTATTTCCTCTCCCGGACAGTTACCCGATGAATAAATACAAAGCGTGTCTCCTTTTGACATCTTTATTATTCTCATGTCATAAGTAAATTCACTTTTGCACGTGCTTTCTGTACTTGTGCCAATTAGATTCAAAACGGTGTCATCTGCAAACGAAAAAGTAGGACTAGAAGTAAATGTTGTGTCACCATCTATCCAATAAAACGAATTCGCATCCGTAGGCAGATCTAATACAAAATCTTCATTTGTGCATATTGGAAATTTATTGAAAAATCTATGATCCTCTGTTCTAGAGTACCTCACGTAATGAAATCGTTCCGGTTCTCTCCGATTCCAAGGACCTGGGTTTGTATTGTAGTCGAGGAATAAAGGCTTTCGCATTTTACAACCTAAACTATCTGTGATTTCGACTTCTATATTCACATCAAAGTCAGTTTTAAAATAGATTTCCGAAGGCTCTTCGTCTGATACATAGTCTCCGGGGAACCAGTTATAATGGTATTCGGGGTCTAGATTCAGCACAGTACTATCTCCCTGACACACCTTAATCGTATCAAAATCAAAAGAAAGTGATCCAAGAACATCCGGCTTATTAATTAACCTAAACGTCTGTGAATGAGTGCCGCACTTGGACTGTAAGTCTACACGGTACACCTTATTTTCTGTTTCCCGCACAAGCAGGTTTCTTTGCCTGTTATCGGTTATCTCGGCATCAAAAAACCACTGATATTCTGTAGATATCGGAGCACTTAATACCACTGGTTTATTTGGACAAGATGAGATAAGTCTAGAACTTGGAACAGAACCGAAAATGGTTAATCTGTTTGGTAAATCGTAGAATACTCTATGGTCATCAATAGAACGAAACCTCAAAACAAATCTATTTGATCGACCTACTGAGTCCGGGAGTTGGAATCTTAATGTCCCGCTCTCCTCAGATAGCGTAACCGTTCCAAGGAGATAACTTCGTTCGAAACTACCCTCCCCATCTGAAAGTAATACTTCAAATTTATTTTCCGAATTTCTCGTTCTCTCAAAGCTTATGGATATCAAGTCAGACTCGCAATAAATACTATCATCGGTGGCCAAATGCTCAAATAAAGAACTCTTTAAGCTGGAATATGGAAACTTAATGGCGGTAGAATTATTGGAAACAAAAAAGTTGTGGTCTTTATCAATCTCCAGTTGTCTTTTGACATTAACTCTATTGGGCTCTTGAATAGAATCACATACGTAAATGACATCGCCTATCTCGTCTCTTTCTATTGAGCATAATGATTTGTCGGTCAAAAAATAGAGCTTCGAAGCGGCATCATACGCAAGAGGTGCGCTTTCATATCCATCTGAAGTTTCAACGCTATGTGTATGCAGAACATTACCATTGAAATCATATTCCACTATAAAAATAGACTTGTTCACTAGTACTAGCGAATCACCTTTGTATCGAATAACATTGATTGAATCTTGATCAAAAAAGTAGTTTGGTGACCCCGAAACAATTATACTAGTGTCATTTGTTATAACATCGAAATAGGATACAAAACCAGCACTTTCCCAATTTTGCAATTGTGAATAATTCAGCCATTCAAAGTTTCCATCTGAAGCATACTTAGCAAGGAAACCACTTTGTGTAATCTCTATGTCTTCTGAAGAAGATTTTACCGATTGAAAAATTATTTCACCACTTATGCCCGCATTTCCCATGAGATAAATGTCATTATTCTTATCAAACTCAATGCGGTTTATGGTTGCGCTTGACTTTATTTCGACTTGCCATAGAGTATCCAGAAAATTAGATGAAAGTTTGGTCAGGTAATTCCTTCCATATTCGGTGTTGGTCTTCAGTATATGTAATTCACCCTCATTGTTTAGATAAAGTTTTCTGGAATCTGCACTATGTAAATCTTCAATAGGGTGGAAATCAATTATTTCTCCGTGTTTACTGATGGTGATGATATTCGTTCTATGCTCGTTGGGAATATTGATCTTTCTCCCGAAAGCGTCAATTAAAAACTTCTCGGGTGATTTCGTTGAATTGAAGCTAACATACAGGGTATCATTGTGCATTAATAAGTTACTAAAACTACTGCTAATCTGTGCCGAGATATTCCATTGCAATACATCATCATTTGAATAACGAGCTAAAAATCCGTAACGTGGACTTATAGTACTCCCCTTACTGCTTGGAAGTTCTCCGGTGGTAAGTCCCGCTATATAATACCCAAGCTTATCAATGAGAAGTCCTTTGTTATTTCCTCGGAATTCGAAACGGTTTGACCCTCCGGAACTACCATAAATGGTCACTGAATCAACACTTCTAACTATACAATTGCTCAACGAATCAGTAGAAGTCATCTCAACTGTATAAGTCCCCGGAGAATCAAAGCTTATTGTATCTATTTCAGTCAAATCTGATACTTCCAAAACACGACCATCACCATAGTCAATTTTATAGTTCATCATCCCAAAACCCGAAAGACTTATCGGTAACTCTTCACCTACATAGGCATTTATTTTACCAATGTCATACGTCGTAAAAACAGGACTTTGGGCAATGGCTAGTCTGTTCTGTACAGATCGAGTACATTGATTATCTGTATTTATCATCCAGAAATTGATGAACTTATCGGTAATATCTTTTGAAGGAATTGTAAAGGTGATATCATTATTAACTCTAATAACCTCCTCAACACTTGAACTTTTGAGCTGACCCTCTGTTATGAACCAGTAGCTATTGACAGTTGAATGATCAAGTACATCATGAAACCTAAACCGTAACGAATCTCCACAGTTGGATTCTAATGATAGCTTAGAAGGAATTGATGGTCCTTCTTTAACCAAACTGTCAAATTCAGCAAGTTTTTCAGTTCGACATTCATTTTGGCCCCAAATTATCATCGGTGGATAATGATTAACAGAGTTGAGTCTCAAAAACTTTCTTAGATCCCTAGTAAAGGTTTCTGTACTTAATGTATCATCTCCTTGGGTGATGAAATACTCATAGCTGTACGATGGGAAAATTTCGATGTTTATCTGATTTCCTTCACAGTAGTTCCTGTCCTCTAAGTCAAAATGTTTACGCTCCAAATCAAAATAACTTGGGGTTACATGGTATGTCAATGCTCTGGCATTTCCATCTTGTAGAGAGACTAATTCTACAACTGTTACCGAGTCAAATGTCGTCGTAAGGTTCCAAGTACGTATTGTATCATGACCAACGAGCCAGAAGT
>CAYMST010000167.1:0-10690 GCA_964393115.1 uncultured Roseivirgaceae bacterium
TAAGATTTGTACTACGGTGGGTAGTGAGACTTCATATGAGGTAGTAGACATGCAAAAGTACCCTTGGCAAACCGATCGGCTATACCCCGAACCCCCAAGTATTGTGGCTTGTAATGAGAATATCCTACAGGATATGCTTGGAAACGTAACAGCTGAAAACACCGGACTTGATAATATGGAGACAGCGAGATTGGTTTGGGCGGCTTACGAATCTGCTCGCACGAGCGAATCCATTCGACTCACTGATTTTACCTGAAAACCGCACAAAAACTGTTCATGAAATTATTGCTCAGAAAATGAAAAAGATGCTAGTTCTCATTCTATTTTGTTGTCTTGCTATCAAAAGTTTTGCAGGGCTGCCAACCCTTCATATATCGGAAAATAATAGGTATTTGGTGGATGCTGAAGGAAAACCGTTTTTCTGGCTTGCAGAAACAGCGTGGTGGATGACATTTAAGTTAGACCGCGGTGAGATAGCCGATTACTTTCAAGATCGTAAGCAAAAAGAATTCACGGTCATTCAAGGACCCTGCGCTTTGTGGTATCACAGTGGAAAACCTAACGCTGATGAGAAATCCACTTGGTATGGTAATGTAGCTTGGGAAAATACCGAGGGACACAAGCCTTTTTTGGGAGGTGAGACGAATGTGGATTCCATAAATCCCTTTTATTGGCAATATTATGATTATATCGTAGAGCAAGCAGCACAACAGGGACTATATCTAATGTTCGTTACCATGTGGGAGCAACATGTAGATTTATTTACCGAGGACCAGCACTACAGACTAGGGAGGTTTCTAGGACAGCGTTATAAGGACCAAACACATATTATTTGGTGCCTAGGTGGTGAGGTGTCGGATATAAAAACAGTTAAGGCTAGTAAACTAGAGGCACTTGTCAAAGGCATAAACAAAGGAAGAGAAGGTGGTGTTCATCAACTCATGATGATGCACTCTTCTAGCGTCAAGACTTCACTCCATTATCACAACAGAGACTTTAATCAAATTAATAATGACCAGGAACCGTACGACTCGGAAGGTTTATACCAACATGTCTTACAAGACTGGGAAGAAAACCCGCCAAGACCATCCTTTATCATTGAAACTGGTTACGAGGGGATAGAAGGAATTAATGCCTTTGAAACTAGGCGAGCAGCTTATTATTCTGTGTTTGCTGGTGGGATTGGGTTCGGTTATGGTGCTAATGCGGTATGGCAATTTTGGAAGGGAGGAAACGATCCAGATTACGGAGGAACCAATCCAAAAGAAACATATCAAGTTGAAATGCGGCTTGAGGGCGTTAAACAAATGAAATATCTTAAGGAATTGGTACTCAGCAGACCTAATTATTTCGACCGTGTGCCGGATAGTACTAAAATGATTTCAGGAGCAGGGGAGGGATTGAATAGGGCTTTGCTTATGCGCGATACCGATTCCTGGCTTATGGTCTATCTACCCAATAGCCGTAAGATGACATTAGATACAAAATTCTTGGCGTGTACACATCTAAAGATCATTCGCTTTAATCCTATAACTGGGACTTATTTGGAGATTGCGAGAAAGATAAAAAATACTGGTAAGTACGTTGCAAACGTATCTGGAGATAAGGATTTTGTGTTATTGATTGAAGGGAAATAGGTGACAAGCAAAGAGTCATGCCATTCACCAATAAAAGTACTATGGAATGAATAGGTTGTACACTTTTTAGACAAGATTCCTTCTAAAATAATTTTGATTCAAGGTGTCGTAGGGATCATCCAGACAACTTTTCGATCGATACATGAAACAGCTATTATCAAAGATCGAAAAAGGAGAGCATGTTACGGTTCCCGATTATTGATTTGATGGTAATAAGCCAATAGAGAAGTAGCACTTGGCTTCGAATTTTGCGATTCTTTTTAGGAATATTCTCCTTCTTATGTCTGGTTGATTCGAAGGATTTTAGGAATACACTGGAAAGGTATAAATGTGAACATCAAAAGGCTATAAACTTTTATGATCACCTTGGATGATGCACATAACGGTTTTGTGACTACTCAAAAAGAACATACCGATATTATTGTGCGTATGCCCTTGTGTTTTGAAGGTTTAATTTTGGGGTTCTCGCTTTCGCCAATCAAAGTAAAATCTATGATCGTAGGTCAATCGTCAAAAAAACCTTAAGACAACGTTAAGTTCAAAGAGAGAAAACCACTCTTTTTCATGAAATAAAATGCCTGAAATTCAAAATCGAAGAGGGTATGATTAAACCACCAAAAAACTGATTGGTTGGTTCTATAATTGTGCTCTTGCTGCTAATTGCTACTTGTTATATAGATCATTGTAATAATTAACGATCAACGCTTGGTCACAGTTTTCGTAATATTGAAGCTTGTTTTCCTTCTTGAAATTGGTGATCTTTTCGATCTCATTTTCATTCAACAAAGACAAAAACTGCTTTTTGAAATTCCTTATTTTCAGCAATTTACCACTATGCCATATAAAGTATTGGTCTTCTTCCACTTCGTTTATCATGAAAAACATAGGAGTCCCCATATCGTCTGCATAGGTATTGGATTTTGTCCTTCGAAGAAAATGCATAGAACCCACAATAATTTGTTCAAGTAATTCCGAATTATAAGCGTCTCGATAATATCTTCTGTATGATGTTACAGAGTTATCTTCTGCGTTATAAAGGCGGAGCAATCTAACTTTTCGGAATGCCATCGACCTAAAGCCGCGTTCACTTCTTATTTGTACCCATTTATTGTCAAGATCTACTTCTGCCTTACCCCAAATGGAATCTCCCTTATGGTTGACCATTAGGGCATCTTTTCCTTCTTTCATAAGTTTAAGCTGTGCCTGGAGTGGGGTACTCAAAATGGCACTAATTATCAATGAGAATAAAAATTGTTTCATCGAGTTGTTCTAATGTTATTGCCACACTTTCTAAATAGCATCCTAATATAAACTACGTAATAAAGCATTCATTTGTTGACACTTAGCAACCTGTTTGTGCTAAGTGTCGACGAGTAAAAATCGTGAGCTTCTTGCCAATGTATTGATAAGGGACTGTAATAAGGCTTATCTTCTCCCAAACAGACATGCCCATTCATGATTACTTTGACAACGGCTTGCTTTTTGATCTTGAAACGTTCTTCGGGAAGAATACTGAGGGTATGGGCTTCAATCTCTTCAAAAAGGAGTTTTCTTGAATACCCTCTTCCACTGAGGCAAGTACGGTTATGAACATCCAACTGCTCCCAAATCCCTTGATTGAGCTCTTCAAGAGAATGAAAAACCTCATGACGTAAGGGGCTATAAATACGGGTATAAAGGATCATTACAGTGATTTCTACCAAGGATTTATCTCGGGGCTTTCGAGAACGTGCCGGTAAAACAGTCGTGTCATAATGGTCAGCAAAGTCTAAAAGGGTATCATTGATCTGAGGTTCATAACCATCACTTTTCGTGACGGCTGACTTTAAATTATCAGGAACGATCGCTTGAGGAACACCTCCAAAATAGTTCAACGCATTTTCCAAAGACTACATAAAATCATGCTTCTTTTGACTCAAAGTAGCTTCTGCATAAGTCAACTGGCTAGCTCCTAGAACCGCTACAAAAAACTGAACTTCTTGCTCTTCTCCAGTCTTAGGACCTACAATATGGAGCGTTTTTCCAGTATAATCAACGAACATCTTATCTCCAGTTTTATGATCCATGTGCATGGTAAGCCGCACACAACACTGCAATTGCCAGTTCTTAAACTTCTCATAAAAAGTGGATCTGCCTATCGGCTCTGGATGTTACTGATAGTATTCATACCACAACTGGAATCGGGTAACTCCAGTCTTTTTTAGTTCCTTTTCAGCGTACTTAAAATAAGTATATAAAGCTTCTTCTCGAGGCGTAATGGGCTTGTTTTGATCTTTGACCAATATAGCTTCCAGCTCCGTATCACTAAGCTCTTCAAGAACTTCTAAGCTTAATTGGGTGGCTACAAAACGGTTGATATACTTCTTTACTGTATTCCTGGACAACCGTAAAAAGTCACTAATAAAACGTTTACTCTTCCCTTCGTGGTGAAGGCTAAAAACTTTTCTTAATTTATTCATCGTTATTGGGGTTCCTGCCTATAGTCACTACTTAATTTTCTGTAGCATACTACAACGCCAATAACTCCGCCTTTTAACTTAAACAGGTGGGTCAGATTGACCTGGATTTGATGGGTCAATATCCTCCGGATTCAACGGGTCAGGATAAACCGGATTTAGTGGGTCAACATCAGTGGATTATACACGTTAGACTACTGATCATTGCTTGCCTCTAGCAATCAAAAGTCGCTATCGAAAAAGAAATATCAGATATGATCATTAAGCACAAAAAACGAATCAAAGATATTATGAGATACTACCCTCAGAATGACCCATTTTAGAGTGACAAAGTAGAAATAATAAAGTGGAAAAGGAGCTGATTTTAAGTGCTACTAAACCTAATAAAATCAAAATGTAGGCTAGGAAAAAGTTTAAGATAAGTCATAACTATTCAATAAACATTATTACTTTTTACAAGCAAACCACAGTTAATATGAAAAAACTGCTGCTCATATCCTTATCATTTGGATTTGTAAACACGCAAGCTCAGGATTATTGGCTGGTAATCCCTGAACCAATTCAGTTTTCTGTCGAAGCTGGTAAGGACTTAACCATAGAATATGGGGACACCGTTAATCTTGGTAAAGACATCAGAACCGCTGGAGGTGCCGGAGAGTATTCTTACTCATGGAGCTCAGATGATGTTACTTTTCCCTCAGCGAATTTGATAGTATCACCACGGCAAACCAAGATTTTCATTTTAAAAGTGGTTGACAAGAATGGCTGCACCGCTTCTGATACAGTCAAGATAAGTGTTAAATCACTTACCTCATCATCAATGTCGAAATTCAGAGGTCGAGTTAATCTTTACCCTAATCCCTCAGTGGATCAGATCACGCTGGATTTGGAGGGTTTCAAGGAGCAGGTGTCTTTAGAAATCGTTAATTTTTCAGGGTTATTGGTGCAAAAAGAAAGTTTTGAACCTATTATGACTAGACGCACTACTCAATATCAACTACCTTCTTCTGGGGTCTATTTTCTAAAATTGACATCTGGGTCCATGGTGGAGATTCTCAAATTCATTGTCAATTAAAACGTTTACACAATGAAAAACCTTCTTCTTGTTCTATGTTGTTTCATGCTGAACTTGATTGCTTTTAGTCAAGAGCTCGAACCTCTCGAAATCAAGGTATTCCGTGGAGATACAATACGTTTGCATGCGGCCCCCTCAGGTGAAGCCTCTAGCATCTTCTGGCAACGGAGTGAAGATGGTAAAATATGGCATGTAATTGAAGGGGAAACTGGTGGTATTCTAGAAGTAGTGGTAGATAGTGCCATCTATTATCAACCTGGCATTTATGATCGAGATAAATGTTTTTATCAGGTTGGCCAATTAGCCAGCATTTCGGTTCGAGAACCAAATTCCGTGACCGATTACGACGGCAATACTTACAAAACAACCAAAGTTGGAAGACAGCTCTGGATGACAGAAAACCTAAGAGTAACTCACTATGCAAATGGGGATCCTATTCCTAAAAGCGAACTTTTTTGGTTTCTCCATGACTCTAGCCTATATGCGGAAAAATATGGCGCCTATTATACGGGCGTAGCTGCAATGAATGGGGGGGCGTACAATCCAAATGTCAAAACCGTAATTCAAGGCGCCTGCCCTGCTGATTGGCACATTCCAAGTTCTTCTGAATGGAAAAATTTTATTGATTTCGGAGTTCATGAAGAAGTAATTTATCAAAGCAAAGGAAGTCACTACCTGTCGAGCAGTAAGCTGTCCCGGAAACTTGGCTTTTTTCTCGATAATGCGGGCTATATTCTACCTAGCTCAATTCCAGACAATGAGTTCTTTTACACAAAAGAAAATCCTGATGATCATGCAAACAGATTCTGGTCATCAACAAAAAATAATGAATCGGAAAACGAAATCTGGGAAAAGGCAACAATCAACTATCTAGATTGGTATCCACTAGGAAATGAAGCCAGTTGGTCAATTGGTATATACAAAAGTAATTTAGAAGCCATGAGTGTAAGGTGTATAAGTAATGATGAGATTCGCTTACCTTCCATGTTACTACCAAGAACACCTTTTGATTTAAAAGTGAAGACAGGGTTTGAGACTCAGTTAGCATGGCAAAAAGACGAGGAAGATACATTGACATTTGACTATAAGGTGGTTTTGGTAGACAGTTTGCAGCGGAGACTGGAGTTTGAGCTCTACGACAACACAATTACTCTACAGTTACCAAATAACTCAACTTACCGGTGGTACGTCGTTGCTCGCAATTTTAACAGAGATTCGACTGTAAGTAGCCTGGACACCTTTAGAGTATCATACCCTGACTTTAACACCCAATTTGGATATGTTTCCGATATTGACAACAACCAATATAAAACGGTAAAAATTGGTGATCAGATATGGATGGCCGAGAATATGAGAGTTACACGATATGAGAACGGCCAATCACTTGTCTTAGGACAGTCAAAATCGGATTCTACCAGATATTATTATTGGTACAACAATGATTCGTCGAAGTATGCATCAAGTTATGGCGCTTTGTATAATTGGCCTGGAGCCAGTTATTCTTCCGAAGCGTCAATTGAAATAGTACAAGGTATTTGCCCCACAGGTTGGAAGATCCCTACTTCTTCGGACTGGATAAAATTAAGAAATGCCATACCTGACGGCAATGTAGATTACCTCAAGTCTACTTCAGATTGGTTCAATAACCACAATGGCAATAATTTTACAGGGTTTTCAGCATTGCCAGCGGGAGAACGTACCCGCTTTTTCAAGGACGATAAGGAGAGAACCACTTTTTGGTCCTCAAGTATTGGGCAGACATATTTCTACATCGTCAATGCTAGCATCTCATATGATGACGAGAGTTTGCGCCTTAACGAATACGAAGATGGAACAAGTGGACGAAGTGTGAGATGTATAAAACAAGATAAAAGAAGCATTGGATCTCAACCCTCTTTTCTGAATACATTTTCTCCTATTACCGGAGATATTGTCAGAGATACTCCAATTACCCTTCGTTGGAATGCTGTGGACAGTGATAGTATATCAGGTCGATTGTCCTATGACTTATACTTTGGAACTAAGACAGACCTACCTCTTTATGTAAGTGAACTTCAAAAAAATGAATACGAATTTGTTAATGCCTTAGAGGAACAAACCTATTATTGGAAAGTGTCTGCCACAGATCCTTCTGGTAACATTATCATAAGTGAGATAAGAAGCTTTCAAGTAGATTATCCAGAGAATACAGCTCCGACATTAACCATCTTAAAGCAACCTGCTGACACAATTAAGACCAGTAGCGCTTCTTTAAAATGGGCTTCTAAGGACAATGAAAATAACATTGTAAAATATGATATTTATTACGGAAATCAAGACCAGTTGAAAATACTGGAGAGTAATACTTCCTTAACAACAGTGGATCTTGAAGATTTAGAGGGTAACACGACATATCGATGGGTCATTACAGCGTTTGATGATGCTGTAAAAGAGGGAAGGGTATGGAGTGATACAGGTACTTTCTATGTAAAAGACACGTTACATTATGCCTCTGTAAGCGACATAGAAGGTAATTTCTATAGAACTGTAAGAATCAATGGAATAGAATGGATGACTGAAAACTTAAGATCTACTCGGTATGGAAACGGCATTGAAGTCGACCAAAAAGATCCAATCCCACGAGGTGGTCATGCCTTATTTAACAATGAAAAACTTTTTATCAAAAAGAATGGCGAATTATATTATACATGGAACGCTGCGAACGATAGGGACTTTGATCAAAAGAATCTTGAGCCCACCATCATACAAGGCGTCTGTCCTGCCGGTTGGAGGCTTCCTCATGTTGAAGACTTTAGATCACTGCTGGCAGCGGTAGATAGCAAGTCTAAGGAGTTAACCATTGCCATAGATAAAAACAGTCCTCATTGCTTTGGCTTTTGTTCAGAACCCTTTGGTCTTAATGGAGATGGTGGATCAGGTACCGGTGAGTTTTCAGCATACTGGACAGCGAACTCACAGGATGAGCACAAGGCCTATTTTGCATTATTAGGCATTAACGAAGTAGTCAGTGAAAAGCTCATCAAAAACGCTCAAAAAGGCTATTTTCTAAATATCCGTTGTGTAAGAGACTTAGAAGAGACCGCCCAGAAAGAGTAAAGCCTCTAATCGCCTGAATTAATTTTATAATTAAAACCCATTGCTCTTGAAAGAGCCACTTCTCATTGTCTCATTGTTTGGATTCATTAAACTGGGCACTGTCATAAGGGTTAAGAGAGTTTAACGATATAGGTTATTGTGCTCAATATCCATTAAATGGAGAAGCCTATTCTGAAATAAGCTATGGCTTCAGGTTTGATAAACTTTACCTGTAATTGTATGTCTGGATTGATCAAAGTCACCAAAAAATCAAGAAATACGAAACGAACTTTCTGATTACCCTCCATTGGAATATGATAATGGAGTCGAAGATTACGGTCTAGGGTTTCATGTAGTTCGGCCCATTCCAGACTTAATAAATAATCCTGATTCTGATAAAATTATCCTCGAATGGTTTAGAATGGAATTTTTGAATCTAAAAAACCATATCATCAAGTCTAAAACCAGTCTTTGGATTTTGTAAAGCAAATAGCAAAATTTAAAAGTAGGCTTACAATTGAAATGCCAATTGTAAGAATGGATTATCACATTCTATTAATTGAAGTAACCTCAAAATCTCCAAAAAGATACAGACAAGCTGTAGAGAATATAGCTAGATTCTTTCAACAAGAATTTGGTTATGATGGTCTACAATATTGTGCAGAATCTGATGATGGTCTGGCATTCCTTTTTATAGATTATTCCGGGATGAATGTCACGGATAACGACAAGTGGGATTTACAAACAATTGGGACAATATGTTTTAGGTGTAGAACTTATAGAGGAGAAAAGGTTCCAATATGGACTCTGGATTGGGTTTGGCTTCATCCATTTAAGAGAAATCAGAATGAACTGTCGCATTATTTTGATAAGTTCATCAAAGACTTGGGTTATTTCTACGTTACCCCACCTTTATCAAAATCCATGATTAGGTTTTTGGAAAAAGAAGAATACCTGATCGAGTTTGATAGGGTTAAAGAAAAGAATTTTCTGGAATTTCTAAGGTGTACAAGCTCGTATGATCCTAAAGAATTGGTAAACAGATAGCCTTAAAACAAAAAATCCCTGTAAGTACTTGACTTATAGGGATTGATTTTGCGGTATGGACGGGACTCGAACCCGCGACCTCCTGCGTGACAGGCAGGCATTCTAACCAGCTGAACTACCACACCTTTTTTACCATTTGAACTGCTTTTTGACTGCCGTTTTGTAAATGGTGATGCAAAAGTAAAAGTTAAAATTAATAATGCAACAAGGGAGATGCATTTTTTTAATTATTTGTGAAAATCAGGTTTCCATGTCAAATTTACCATCTGATATAGATACCTTCAAGGATGTAACCCATAACTGAATGGAATTAGAGTTTGAGAAACCTATTTTGGAGTTGGAAGAGAAGCTAAACGACATGAAAAAGTTAGCTTCCGATAGTGATGAAGAAGTGAATGAAGCTATTAAGACTCTGGAAGATAAAATTGTCACTTTGAAAAAGGAAACTTTTGATAACCTTACGCGCTGGCAACGTGTACAGCTATCTCGACATCCAGATAGACCATACACGCTGGATTATATATATGAGATTACAAAGGAGTTCGTAGAGCTGCATGGGGATCGTACTGTCAAGGATGACAAAGCCATGGTAGGTGGCTTTGCGGATATTGATGGGGAGTCGGTAATGATCATTGGGCAGCAGAAAGGTAGAAATACCAAGCAACGGCAAATGAGAAACTTCGGTATGGCAAATCCTGAGGGGTATCGAAAAGCGCTTAGGTTAATGAAGCTCGCTGAGAAGTTTAATAAACCTATTGTAACCCTAATAGACACTCCAGGAGCTTTTCCTGGGTTGGAAGCAGAAGAGCGAGGACAAGGAGAGGCTATTGCGCGTAACCTTAAGGAAATGTTTATGCTCACTGTGCCAGTCGTCTGTATTATCATTGGAGAAGGTGCATCCGGTGGTGCCTTAGGTATCGCCATTGGTGATCGCGTGTATATGATGGAAAACACCTGGTATTCGGTGATATCACCAGAATCTTGTTCTTCTATCTTATGGAGAAGCTGGGATTATAAAGAACAAGCTGCTGAAGCTCTTAAATTGACAGGTAAGGATATGAAAGAGCTTGGTTTAATAGATGGGATTATTAAAGAACCTCTTGGTGGTGCTCATAACGATATGAAAGCTGCTGCAGCGGCATTAAAAAAAGTAATTCTGGAAAGTTTGGGTGAGCTTTCTAAAATGGATACGCAAGAACGTATTGCACAGCGTATCGATAAGTTCTCTAAAATGGGAGCTGTACAAGAAGGATAAGACGTACTCAATAATTTAAAATAGGAAGGCCACAGTTAATCGCTGTGGCTTTATTTTTGTCTTTAGTTTTAACGCCAAGAGACACGTGTGAATGATGAGAGTATTTTTTTTACTAGCCTTTAAGTTATTAGGGTGGAAGGTAACC
>CAYMST010000168.1:0-10684 GCA_964393115.1 uncultured Roseivirgaceae bacterium
TAATCTTTGATAAAATGTTAATTTGAATCAGTGATTACGACGAGTGCTTAGATTTTTACGACCAACTGACCTTACTGCCGATGACTAAGATGTCATCAGTTTGTTCAAAATCCTTTTTCCAGTTATTCAGTTCTTGATGAAGTACCTTTTGTTGTTTGTCGATTGGTTCCGAAGAAATTTTTGATAGCAGCTGTCTAAATTTTTTCCGTCCGAATTTGCGATCATTATCTCCACCAAATTGGTCTTGAAACCCGTCTGAATAAATATAAAACGAACACGGTTTACTAACGTTAATTTGGTGTTCGGTAATGGTCAACTCACTGAGATCTCCTAATACATTTCCACCTATGGAACAGCGATCACCGTCGTACTTCTCTAGATTGCCATCGGTATCATAAATGAGAAGCGGGTTTTTTGCTCCGGCATATGTGATGCTCTTATTGTTCTTGTCGAATACTAGAAGCGCCAGGTCCATTCCGTCTGTATTTTCTGTTGTTTCCTGATGGAGTACATCTGAGACCCTTTTTTGAAGATATTCGAGAATACGTTTTGGACTTTGATACCCTTTGACCTCGATGGCTTCAACCAAAAGACTATACCCAATCATGCTCATAAATGCTCCAGGTACTCCATGACCAGTACAATCCACAGCTGCGAGGAACAATTTATCATCAGACTTTGAGACATAATAGAAATCACCACTGACGATATCTCTAGGACTAAAAAATATAAAGTGTTCGGATAAGTAATCCTCTATATCCTTGGCGGTGGGTAGTATAGCCAGTTGAATTGTTTTGGCATACTCTATACTGGCATTCACAGAGTTGTTAAGTGTGATTAGCTGCTTATTTTGTTCTTCAATTCTCTCACCTTTTTGAGCGATTTCTTCTAAGTGCAGATAATTTTCTTTCTTAAACCGAAATGATATGGCAAAGATTAAAACCAATGTGATGATTACATTAATGATATGAGCACTATTCAAATTTGGACTTAAGTAGAAAGGGTCGTGGCTGAAGTTATATAAAGTCACTCCAATAAGTACCATCCCTGCGAGTATAGAGAGAATAACCAGATCTCTGGTTTTATCAAAAAATAATACGGCAAGTCCAGAGGCAGCATAGATGATCATTTGGGTACCTCTTTGGGTACCCCAGAAAATGGTTAATCCTCCCAAAAAAACCAAAGGTGCTAAAATGCAAAGAACACGAGCTATAGCGTGATACCTTAAACCGTTACAAATAATGGGTACCGCAAAAATAAACATACCGACTATGGGGACGTAAATTTCCTCTTGAATTCCTTGAGCAACTCCTTTTATGAGTAGCACCACAAGTACAACCTCGGCTGTAAATAGGATTGAGTTGAGTAGTCGGATTTTTTTGATTTGCTTTTTTTCCAAACCAGCAATAACTCCGATGTTCAATAGGCTAGACCAGATATTTTTTGAAGATTTCATCAGAACAATTTTATATGGAATCCATAAGATAATTACACAAAAGAATTAGTTTCAAAGGCGTATTGCATGATATTATATCAGCCCTCAAAAAAGACTTTACGTACCACAAGTGTTTAGGCTGAAAATTACCATTTTTTTGTAGAATCTTACTGTTGTATGCTTTATGAAGGTATCATTTATGGGGTTTCTTGGTGTTCGTATATCAGAGTAGTAAGCGCCTTTCGATTAATAGAATTCCAATGATATCTTAGTTTTTCAACGTCACCGTTGATTTGTTGATTTTTACTGTTGAACTATAAGTATTTTGTATTCAACGATTTAATCTGAATGTTTTAATGCTATACTTTATTGTTGTGTTAAGGGTTTAACGAGAATGTTACATGGCAAGATCGGTAACAATATTCATTCTGGTCATTTTGTTAAATACGAAATGGATTAGTGAGATTGGCGCACAGCGAATGTATACTATTGAGGTTGTAGACTCTTCGCTGTCACTTGACAACAACATAAAGTCTGGTAAATCTAATGGCAAAACCATGGAGTGGATGTTGCATGATGTACTCGAATCTATCGGGGAAAGAAATTTTTATGATACCAAGAGAAAGTTGGATGTTATGCTACCGGTCATTGAAAAGAGTGTTAAGCTACATTTTAAAGAAGTAAAGAAGCTTAGTCAAAATGACGCTCATTACTTAAATCACCATGACCGAGTACACAAAAGACATGAGTTACTAAGGAAACTCAAATATTTAAAAGAAATATCGGAAGCTTCGGTGAGAGTAAATGGCGAATATATTGGTGAGCTTCTAGTGAAGCTAGTCCACTCAGAATGGGTAGCGAACTGAGAAGATGAAGTTTCTGCCCGGTGCATTTATCCCTGAACTATATGTTCGATAGTTCAAGTCACCAATATTCTCTATTGACATACTAAAATCAATTCCCGCAACTTTATAGTTAAGATATAGATTGTAAGTAGCCCATGCCGGATATCCTTCTTCAGGAAAGGAAGCTGTTCGTTCCCTTAAAACCAACGGAATTTCTCGTATTGAAACTGCACTGTTAAAAAGAGAATAGGCCTTGATCGTTAGATGATTAAAGTTTTGGGTATAACTGATTTTACCTAAAAGTGGATTACTGTGTCTAATATTTTCACCCGTGGTTTTGTTAATACCGTTATTGTCTGAAAGAACAACATTTAGACGTGAGTGTGAGGATGGTGCAAAGGTCAAATTGAGGTTGAAACCGGTGATCGTCGCTTTCTGTTGATTTACGATTGACCATGTTTCAAACCATTGTCCATTAAAAAATGTGGAATCACTATCCATATGAGAGACTGGGGTCGCCGCATGCAGGTCTCTTACCCAAATTCGATATGCCGTCCATGATGCAGAAAATTTATTTCTCCGATAAATAAGTTCGATATCCGTATTTAAAGCTGACTCTGGTCTGAGTCTTGAATTGGGCACGATAAGTATATCATCATTTGATTCGAAGAATTTACCCACGTCATCAAGGTTAGGTACTCGGTATCCAGTGCTAATATTAGATTTGACCGTAAGCATATTTGTAATTGACCAAACAAGACCTAGCTGTCCTGATCGGGTGAATTGTTTGAGGTTGACGTTTGCGTTAAATGTATTGGAGCTAGATGAAGCTATAAGCCCACTATAGCCGAATCTAAGTCCCCCATTTAGGGATAGGGAATTAGAAGTACGTTTTTCGAATTTCAAGTAAGCATCATTAATATTGAAGTGATTTCTACCGTCGGGATACCTGCTTTGGGCATTAGTCAGTTCTCCATTTTGTATATTTTCTTCATTGGCCGTGCTATTGACAGAACTAATCCTATTTTCTATTCCATAATAGATGTTCCAAACACTGTTGGTTTTGAAAAAGTCTAAGTTGAATCCAACGGCATCTACTTTTTCCATTTGATTTCTTAATACTATTGATTGGTAGTGTCTACTATGCCGACTTTCACGCCACTGCTGATAATAAAGCTGGGCTGTATATCCGTCTCTGGTTTTGGTTTGTGAGTGATTTTCTAGTTTGATGGCTGTATGAAGTAATTGCTGTGGTCCATAGTGCCAATCCGCGAATTTTGGTAAGTTGTTTGTTCTTTCTGTAAGTCGATCATATCGCGGTATGTCTGAGGTTTTGCTAACCAAGGCAGTGGCTGTGAAAACGTTTTCCCTATTCGGTAACCACTTAAGTTTGCTCATCGCCGAAGTAGAACTATACCCACTTCCGATGAGTTTGTGTGGTGTGTCATTTGAAACTACCGAATCTCGACCAGCTATTGAGGTCACGTAACTGTGTCGCAATCCGAAGTTTGATCCTTTCCTGCCGCTGACTAAATCTCCAATCTTAGAGATTTTCAAAGTGCTAATACTAACGAGCTTCTTTCCTCTTTTTGAATAAGAAAAATTAGCCGTTCGTTCATTAGTGGCTGAGGCATAAATAATACCTCCCATATTAGCGGTCACACTATCCTGCAGACTCAATGGTATGGTTACCATATTGATAGCACCGCCTAAGGCATCACTACCAAATATCACTGACCCTGGTCCACTATATATTTCAAACCGATCAATTGCGTTATTGGGTATACTAATGATATTATGCAGATTACCGCTTCGAGAGATAGCATTATTAATTCTAATGCCATCGAGAAGTAGCAAAACAGAATTTGCGGCAAAACCGCGAATCATGGGACTTCCACCCCCGAGCTGACTTTTTTGAACGTGTACCTCTCCACTGGATTGAAGTAGATCGGCACTTGTCGATTGCATTTTGAATTCGTTTTGATGTCCGCTAAGAGAAGTAATGCTGTGCGAGGAAAGGTTGGATTGATGTTTGTAGCGATTACCAGATATCTCAATTTCCTCTAGTTGAACTTGTCTTTTTTGCAAGAAAAAAAAACCGTTTTGTAAAGCTTTTATAGACACAGTCAGAGAAGAGTAGGCTGGGTGTGATAAAAAGACAACAGTCGAATCGTTAAAGTGCAATAGGTTCAGTTGCCCTTGATCATTACTTACTTCGAACAACTCAGAATTAATGTCTTTGGCTACGACGGCAGCGATTGGTAAGTTAGATTCAAGGTCTAGTAAGGTTACCGTCTGTCCCTTTACACCAAAATAGGAGAAATAAAAACAGACGGTATAAATCAATTTATTTGCCAAATTCATCCCATGCTAAAGCAGCACTTCCTAGTACAGCTGCGTTTTTATCCATAAGGCCTGAAGGTTTTACTTCAACTTTATTTTTAAACAGAACTAACATATTCTCTTCCATATGCTTGATAACTGGGTCAAATAGGAAATGTCCGGCATGAACAAGTCCTCCAAATAAAAATATGGCCTTTGGACTAGAAAAAGTAACGAAGTCTGCTAGCTTCTTTCCAAGTAGTTCACCAGTATATTCAAAAGCACGAAGCGCAATTGGATCACCTTCCTTAGCGGCTTCATAAATGTCTTTAGATTCTAACTCATTGAAGCTAATGTCCCTTAATTTTGAAGGTTCGTTCATTGTTGCCAACAGCTCAAAAATTGTTCTTTTGATTCCGGTAGCCGATGCATATGTTTCCAAGCATCCTTTTCGGCCACATCCGCATTGTCTACCATTGACTACAGCGTTTGTATGTCCTAGCTCACCAGCAAATCCATCATGTCCATATACTAGCTTACCGTCGATAACGATCCCACTACCAAGTCCGGTTCCAAGTGTTATAACGATGAAATCCTTAACACCTTGTGCCTCACCGAACAGCATTTCACCGATAGCGGCGGCATTAGCGTCATTGGTGATTTTAGCAGGTATATTGAAGCGTTCTTCAAACATCTTCACAAATTCTACTTTATCACCCCAGTTCAGGTTAGGAGCAAACTCTATGGTACCCTGGTAATAATTGCCATTAGGAGCGCCTATGCCTGCACCAATGATTTCGATATCTTTAATACGCTCTATGGCAGGTTTAAGATCGTTTTCAAGTGAATCGAAAAAAAGTGATACCGACTTGTCAGCACACGTAGAGATTGAGTTGTAATAAAGGGTTTCTCCCTTATCATCAATAATTCCTATTTTAGTGTTAGTTCCTCCAATATCAATACCGATTACAGCCTTCTTCATTTCAGATTTATTCAAATTTTGCCGCAATTTAGTCGAAATCAGTCATTTGAAATATGTCATTTTAAACGTTTAAGAGATGGCATGAATAGAATGATGTATAGGACTGATGAATGGAAAACGAACCAATTTTTATGATTACTCCTTTTCAACCGTAATTATTGTTCAAATGTGCATATAATAATTTTGTTATAGCTTTATGCGTTCATGACTTTTGGAACATTAAGACAGAGTATTGATGAACTTAAGTGACCAGGATCTCGTAGATCAGGTTAAGAAAGACAATCGATTGGCATTTCAACAGCTTTTCGAAGCGTACTATAATGAGCTGTGTAACTTTGGTTTGAAGTATACGAGGCAACCGGCGATCACCGAAGAGATAGTACAAGAAGTATTTATTTATTTCTGGGAAAAGCGAGAAAAGATAAACATTAGTTCTTCTCTCAAGTCTTATTTGTATACAGCTGTCAAAAACCGATCCATTAACTACATTAAGCTGCAGTTGCCTAAGGATATGGCGAAGACAGACGTGGAAAATGCTTCTGAGTACTTTTCTGATGATGCGGCAGAAGGAAATATTGAAAATACAGAGCTCAAAGCTTATATCGAAAAGGCCATCGATACATTACCAAATAAATGTCGGTTGGTGTTTACGTTAAGTAGGAACGCAGGTTTGACCTATCAGGAAATTGCTGACGAGCTGGGCATATCGGTTAAAACCGTGGAGAATCAAATGACCATTGCATTGAAGAAACTAAGAAAGTATCTAGAACCAGTTTGGCAAAAAATATAAATCGATAATTTTTTAGGGGGGATTGGCAAGCAATCTTGACCTAAAGGTAAGAGAAATTGTAAATGCAGGAAATTAACGAAAATATATTTGGTTATTTGTCTGGAAGCCAAGGTGATGAGGAAAGTAAAGCCTCAGAAGAATGGATTAATTCGTCACCGGAAAATCAGGTGGATTTCAATAAAATCAAAAAAATTTGGGAGCTGAGCGATACTCCTTCAATGACTTTTGATGCCTCTAAGGCCTTAGAAAAGGTTAGTGCGAGGTTAAACGAACTAGAAGTGCAAGAAGGTGTCGAGCGCAAACTTGGGTGGCAGGTGTATATAAAGTATGCCGCAGTATTCGTAATAGTATGTGCAGTAGTTTCCATCTTTTTTATAGATCGCAGTGTTGATACAACTGGTGGCCTGGTGGTATATGAATCTGGTGAAAGTGTTAAGAAATTAAAGTTGTCAGATGGTACTGAAGTTTATTTGAATAAGCGTTCATCCTTAAAAGTTTCAAAAGGATATGACTCTTACCGGTCGGTGAAATTAGAAGGTGAAGCTTATTTCGATGTAGCGAAAGATCAAGGAGACTTTGTTGTTGAGTTAAGTGAGGGCCTAAGGGTTCAAGTGCTGGGTACGGAGTTTAATGTTAAAAATGGCAAAGAAACTTCAGTGGTCGTGACAGAGGGCAAGGTCAACTTTTCGCATGCTTCGTCGGACACGGAAATTGATTTAATAGCTGGTCAAGAAGCGACCTTTAGCAGCTTAAATAAACGAATGATTACCTCAAAGTCTTCGATAAATAATGACCTCAGTTGGAAGACTAACGAATTGGCTTTTGAGTCTGCAAGGCTCGAGAAGGTAATAGAAGATATCGCTAGACATTACGATATAACAATTTCTGTTGACAATCAAGATATTATGGATTGTAAGCTTACGGCTTCCTTCTCTCACAACTCGTTTTATGAGGTGTTAGAAGTTCTCAAACTGGTATTAAAGTTAGAAATACAACAAACTGGTGATAATGAAATTAAATATCAGGTGATGGATGTTTGTAAGAAAACCTAATGATTTAAATTTGAAGGGTGATCAATTTGATCGCCCTTTTTTATTTGTCATAAGGTGCGCGTTTTTTTAGCTATTCTATTTATTTCTTGCTGTGCGACTAAGGCACTTCCCCAGAAGCTTTACCTACAAAAAGCTGGTTTGGATAAAGGAATATATGCCGCTAAGCAGGTTTTATCCTTTCTTTCCCAAAAACATGACCTTCATTTTAACTATTCGGGAGATTTCATAAATGCGAATCAAGAAATACTGGTTGTGGGAAATGAAACTATTCGAGAATTACTATCTAAGTTGGCAAGTAATCAGTACTTAGCTATTCGGTTTCGAAAAAACTTCGTTGACCTATACCCATATAAATCGGTTAAGAGCAGAAGTAACGGGAATATTCACGGAAAAGTAATGGATGGCGAAACCGGTGAGATACTCATTGGCGCAGCTATTGGAGTCAAAGGCAAAAATGTTGGGGCGTCTTCCCTAGACTATGGAGATTATTCCTTAGAATTAGATACGGGATGGCATACTATTCAAGTTTCTTATATTGGTTATGAACTACTTACGATTTCGATACATATCGAAAAAGGACAGGATAAGAAGTTAAATTTCGAATTATCAACAAAGGCCTTTGCTATGGAAGAGTTGGTGGTAAGAGAAAATATTATTGAGTCTGAAATAAGGTCCAGCGGTCCTGGATTACATAAACTGGAAGCAAAACAGACCGGAGAAATCCCATATTTTCTAGGTGAAGTTGATATCATGCAAGAAGCACAGCTATTACCTGGCATACGAAATATATCCGATGAGGCCATAGGAATTAATGTTCGGGGAGGCGCTGTGGATCAAAATTTAATTATGCTTGATGAGGCAACAGTATATAACTCTAGTCATTACTTCGGCTTATTTTCCGTTTTTAACCCTGATGCGGTCAATAAAGTTGCGATTTATAAGGGGTACATTCCACCTCAGTTTGGAGGACGAGTATCTTCGGTTATTCGTGTACAGCAGAAAGAGGGTAACCGAAATAAACTTGGCGTTAAAGGTGGCATAGGGTTGGCCGCAGGTAGGATATTGGTTGAGGGGCCTATTAAAAACCTGAATAGTAGTTATCTGGCCTCTTTCCGGAGTTCGTTGCCCTTCTTATTCAGAAGAAGCAATGAGTTGGAACGATCTACTTTTCGGGACGTCAACTTGAAGTGGAATAGTCAGCTTAGCAAAAAGACAAAATTTTATCTTTCCACCTATATTGGAAGTGATATCTCAAAAGGTGCTTTTGGTGTGAATAAATCATGGGGCAACAATGTGTTTACGGCTCGTCTAAACAAAGTTTTTAATAAGAAGCTCTTTTCTAATTTTTCATTGACTTACAGTAATTATCGTTACCTAACCACATCTTCTCGAGATGAAGAGATTATTCAAGGTACCTCAAGAATCGACAACTATCAGAATCGGTGGGATATGAGTTACTTTATCAATAATAATGTGAACTTAACTTTTGGTTGGGATGTCACCTATCATTTTTTTAACCCGGGTAGTCGCCGAATTATTGGTGAGCTTGGTGAGACCACGGGCATTGAATTCATAGAATTAGATATTGAAAACGGTATCGAACCAGCGCTGTTTCTAGGGTTAGATGCCAAAATTGGTCATCGACTGAACGGACAAATTGGACTTAGATATTCTTCACTATACAACATTGGACCAGGTGATGTTTTAGTGTATGAAGATAACGAAATTTCACAGGCTGCCATATCAGACACGATAAGTTATGGTCAGGGAAAACTTATCAAGAGGTTTGGGGGGTTGGAACCCAGGTTGTCTTTGAGTTATGCATTTGGGCCGCAATCAATTAAAGTATCATATTCGAAGGTTATTCAGTATGCGCATTTGATATCAAATACGATATCCCCAGCACCAACGGATATTTGGAAACTTTCCGGGCCATATATTAGACCGACAGTTGGGTATAACTCAGTCATAGGATATTATAGGTTTTTTAAATCTATTGGTTTAAAAGCTTCTTTGGAAGTCTATTACAAGGACTTTCTTAACTTAATTGAATATAAAGACGGTGCTGATTTGCTACTTCGTGAACATGTAGAGACCGAAATCGTTAGGGGTAATGGTCGCGCTTATGGAGCAGAATTGCTGTTAGAAAAACGCTTGGGGAAATGGAACGGATGGCTATCGTATACCTTGTCACGGTCGGAGATCAGAACAGTAGCGGATAATCCCGTTGATGATATCAATAATGGTGATTTCTTTCCTACCAACTATGATCGCACTCATTATGGGTCTATGACCACTATCTATCAGCATTCAAAACGTGCTTCTTTCTCACTCAATTTTGTTATTGGGTCAGGAAGACCTTTTACCTTTCCAGCAGGAAAGTTTAGGTTTGACGGTGTTGTTATTCCCACTTACAATGACCGAAATGAGGATAGGATGCCTGTCTACCACAGGTTAGATCTTTCTATGAAACTCCATGATAAACCTCAAAAGAAAAATGGTGAAGTAAAGAAATATAGAGGCTTTTGGGTGTTTTCTGTTTATAACCTTTACTCGCGCAAAAATGTGACCTCATACCTTTTCGTTCAGCAACCAGAGAGTTCACAAAGTTCTGTTGAAACCGCCTCAGTATTGGGGTCATTTTTTCCAAGTGTTACTTATAATTTTAGTTTTTGAGGATGAAACTTTTTGGCATAATTAGTCTTGCGCTTATAATAGTTTCTTGCTCCACTTCGACTGATATACCGTTGGCCCAAAATTCTAATAGACTAGTAATTGAAGGAGTGTTAACAGATATAGTTGGACATCAGGTGATTAATATCACTAGAACGGCAGCCTTTGATAGTGATGAGCAACCGTCACCTGTGTTAGGTGCGGCTGTTGCGGTTTTTGATATCGAAGGAAATTCTTCAGTGTTTACTCAATCACCAGATAGTTTAGGAAGTTATATATCTGACAGTTCATTTTTCGTGCAGCAAGGAACTCCCTATCGTTTATCTGTATTTATTTCAGATTCCCTCCAGTACCTATCAGATTGGGATTTTATTCCTGGTAAGTCTGTTTTGGATACGTTGTTTTATCGTCCTAGAGATCTTCGAAATGGACAATTTAACGGAGAATACGTTGTTTCAGCACTATTAGAGGACCTTCAAGAGCAAGATGATTATTATCGCTGGACAGTATATAAAAATGGAGAGCGTATACTCGGTGAGAATGCTTTTTACATCTACTTGAGTCTTGTCTTCACTTATAGACATC
>CAYMST010000169.1:0-10599 GCA_964393115.1 uncultured Roseivirgaceae bacterium
GTACGAAAATAAAAAACTTTTTATTTATCCAACCACCTAAAAAGGAACAAGTGAAAATTTTATCTAAAATAAATAAATTTAACTTATTAATGGAGAACCATAATGCAGAGTTAAATAACCTCAAATCTCTCAAAGCTGGCTTGATGCGAGATTTATTGAGCGGGGAACGCTCGGTTGTTCCGTTATTAGAAAAGACAAAGGGTTAAAAAACATGAGAAGCAAGAAAACCAACAGCAAGTTTCGCCTCGATGAAAGAAACTTTGTAGAAAAACCCCTGTTAGAGCAATTGAAAAGCCTCGGCTGGGAAGTCCTCGACCTAACTGATAAAGGCAATAACCCCGCACATTCCCACCGCGAAAGCTATAGCGAAGTTGTACTGCTCCCCATACTCAAACGACAACTCAAAGCCATCAACCCTTGGCTACAACAAGAACAGATCGAAGATGTCTGCAAAGAAATTACAAGCACCTTACCCGGCAACAGTCTCCTCAAAAACAATAGACATATCTTACAATTACTTTTAGAAAATACCACTGCCAGCGAAAACCGCGAGACAGGAGAGAAAAGCCCAACAGTCAGATACATCGACTTTGGCTCAAATCTCAACAACCACTTCCTGGCAATCTGCCAGTTCAAAATACGCATACTCGGCACAGAACACCACATCATACCCGATATAGTCCTGTTCATCAACGGCCTACCAGTAGTCGTTATCGAATGCAAATCCCCCAAAGAAAAAGACGCGATACCACAGGCCATCGAACAACTGATGCGCTACAGCGAACAACGCGGCGAATGTGGGGAAGGCATCCCTAAGCTATTCTATTACAACCAAATTATAATCGCCACTTGCCGGCAACAGGCCAAATTCGGAACTATCAGCACAAACCACGAAAAACAGTTCTACCGCTGGGCCGACCCCTATCCCAAAACGGTCAATGACTTAGAACATAGCTCTGGCACCCCCAAGGCTCGGGAAAGTCGCTAACCATGATGTTTATGGTACGAGAGATGTACCGCCATGCTGTTCTTGCCCATTGGAAAGTCGTATTTGTTACCGATAGAACCCAGCTAGAAGAACAACTCACAGAAACCAGCCAAAGTATAGGCTATAACGTAAAGGTAGCGACAAGCATTGCCAAACTCAAAGAATACCTGCGGACAGATACATCCGATCTCGTCATGGCGATGATCCACAAGTTCCGTGACGCAGATCTCAAGCAAATATTCCCCGAATTAAACACCAGTCCACATATCCTAGTCATCACCGACGAAGCCCACCGTTCGCAATACAAAACACTCGGAGCCAATCTGGAAAAGGGTATTCCCAATGCAACGAGAATTGGCTACACAGGCACACCATTGATAAAACAGAAAGAGTGTTTGGAGACTATATCGACAAATACACCATGCGGCAGGCGATAGAAGACGGTGTTACCTTAGAAATTGTCTATGAAGGAAGGACACACAACGCCGAGGTAACAGATAGTGAGGGAATGGACAACAAATTTGCCGATGTATTTAGCGAATACAAACTTACGGAGAGGTTACAGATCTTAGGCTATGGGTCACGTAAAGCCTACTTGGAAGCAAAAGCAACCATCAAAGACAAAGCCTATGACATGGTCGAACATTACCTAATGAATGTCTATCCCAATGGCTACAAAGCTCAAATAGTGGCAGTTTCAAGAGAGGCGGCAGTTCGCTATAAAAGATGGTTAGATGCAAGTATCCGACTCAAAGCAATGCAACTGTCTAAGAAAAATCCTACTAACCTTGACGTAGAAAAGCTACGGAAAATCAAAACCGATGTGATTATCTCAGGAGAACATAACGATCTACCGCATTTAAAAAAGTACGCCAACGCAAAGCAACAGGAAAAGAGCATCAAGAGTTTCAAAATGAATTTTGATGCGGAGGTAGAGGGAATTACAGGTGATATCGGAATCTTAATCGTCAATAACAAACTCATCACTGGCTTTGATGCACCTATAGAGCAGGTGATGTACTTGGATCGAATCATTACGGAGCACAATCTGTTACAGGCGATTGCTCGTGTCAACCGAGTCAGTGCAAGTTCCAAGGAAAAGGGCTACATCGTTGACTATGTAGGCATCGGCCACCACTTAAAGAAAGCCATTGATTCCTATGATGAAAGAGAACAGAGTGAAATTTTAGATGTCATAACATTCCCGGAAGAGGAAATACGCCAACTCAACGCAAGCTATGCTGCGATACAAAACTTTTTCACAGAAGCTGGTATTACAGATATCACCGACCTAGATGCATTCTACGATACTTGCTATGAAGAAGACATTCGTTTTGAAGGTCGAGATATCAGTCTCTATGGATTCATAGACACCCGCACCAATCTTAACGGATTAAAAAAGTTTTTAAAAGGGTTTAATAGCCTGGTAAAACTGTCTTGCATGTGGGGTTCCTGGGATGTCTACCTAAAGGGCGGACTAGAAGCAACGAATCATAAAGACCAGGGCTTTGAAGTGATCTTTCGATTCAGAGAGCCAGTGATTGATCTTCTGAATATCAGCACTCCGGAGAATCTGACTTTGGTTCGGAACGGACAATCGGCAGAACTATCCTGGGATGCTGTGGCTGAGGCATCCTCATACAATGTCTATCGGCGATCAGATGAGGGAGACTATGTGCTCCTGACTAATGTACTTACTAACTCACATAACGACACTCCTACATGAATACGGTCTATCACTTCGATGGCATAAATGGAAGCCAGCTCAGCTCCTTCGGGATTACCTCATTAAAGGTTATGGATGTATTCGCCCTTCCGAAAATGAAGGCAGGAGCCTACACGAACTATGATCAGGAGGGCTTTCAAATCAAGCCATCTGAATACCAGGAGATTCAATATGAGGGGGTTATCTCAGCAGGCGATTTTGCAACGTTCACCGGATACGTCGGAAGTCTTTATGTGATGCTTATGTCAGCGGGACTGAAGGCATTGGAGGATGAAGCCACTGCTGTGGCAGATAGCTTTTTTCATAATGGCGTGAGCTTAAGCAATATTCAAGTAGATGAAGGCGGGTTTGTCGTCGCACTCATCAAGTTTAAGACCTATTTCCGTGAAGTCGTAGATGTAAGCACGATCACCGATCTTCAGGTAGCAAAGAACGGGACTACTATCAGCCTTTCCTGGAGCGATCAAAGCGTGCTGAACTACCGGATTTACAGAAAGGAGACTGTAGAGGCGAGCTACACCTTGCTGGACACAAGCAATTCCAATTCATTCGATGATGTGGTTGTAGACGGTGGTACTTACTACTACGTCGTTACCGCCGTGAATTCAGCGGGTGCAGAAAGTGAATTTAGTAATGAGGTAAGCATCGAAATTTTTGCATTCACATTCGAAACCAGCAAGAGCCCCTCAGGTCCTGGGAACGATGCTTTTTCGCCATCGATCGTCTACAATGGATTAGATACTCCCATCTGGAGATTTGACAATGGATATGAGTTTGAAGGTGATTCAATGAATGATGAGGACGGAACCCTCACCGGTCTCGATGGAAGTACTCAGACCGTGAAGCTAATTCTAGGCGACAAATCCTTGATCACTTCTTTCGATTCCTCCTATGATAGTATTGTAGGGGCGTTGGATTTTAGCTCCTTCGTTGGTGCTGCATTCACCAACATCTCCGGCTTAGGCAACGCTAGTTTGAATGCATTGAACGCCAACGTCACTTGGTCGAATGGATTCACTCTTAATTTCTTCGGTTGCTCGATCGCCACCCTCACAATGAATACCGATTCTAATGCCGAGGTTGGAACCATTGACTTTACATCAAATAACCTGACTGCCTTTTCAAGGGGTAATCTGGTTTATTCCAATTCCATTGTCAAGTTCGGAAACTGTAGCCTAGCTCACTTTGAAACGAGAGCGGGGGATTCATTTACGGAGCTAACTCTTACGAATAACAACGTATCCACAGGTGACTTCTCCTTAATTGATATGGTAGGCTCTTCAGCCATATTGGCCATTCAGAACAACCCGATAGACCCGGCCATCCCAGCGGTATTCACGGGAGACTTAAGTGAATTTAAGATTTCGGGAACCCTAAAGAGTGGGGTGCTTGATCTAAGTCAATACTCATGGGCATCTGCTGGGGCTTTGCAGATTGAAGCAACCAATACAGCAGTTACGGGCGTGACCCCTCCGGATACAAGTAGTTGGGTGTCCAGCTATGCCATTGGTGATAACCCCAATTGGAACCAAACAACGGTAGACTTTACAGGGATCACTCCAGCTACCGCGGGTAGTGGAAACAGGACAAATATCTCCATTGTGAATCTATTGACCGTGACAACTATTACTCAACTAAAGACTGCCACGGGTACCATCGGCCAGTTGAACTTTAGTGGCTGCGATCTGACAGGGATCATTGATCTTTCTGGCTATGAGTTTAGAGGAAGTAACCAACTGGACTTTTCCATTGCCAATAATTCCAATATGACCCGTTTTCTACTCGGGCCACAGGTCAGCTCTTACAGAACTATGAACTTCTCCGGAACTAATGTTGGAACTAGCGACCTCATGGCAGATGTGATTAGTAACCTGCTTCCGGAGCCAATTGATTCTATCTCTACTAATGAGACTAGCCTAAGTTTCGCAAACTTGGGATATACGGCATCAGAGATGAATGACTTATTCGTTGATCTTGATTCCACATTGACAGCCATAACCGGAAGTGCATTGAGCTACACCATCTTTTTGAATGGCACAAATGCCGGTCCCGATGGACTTGACGGCATCGCAGCAAGAATAAGCATTGTAGGAAAAGGCTACATAGTAATAGACGTATCAGGAACATATACACCATGAAAAAGCAAATAGCAATCATCGACAACAAGCTAACGACAGTACAAACTCACCAACAAGCTGAGCCGCTCTACTCCGGTATGTCAGACGTGGCAGCTATGGAAGTAAACAAACTGGTGAAAATCTGCGCTTCCCTCGGGGTTGACTTTTCCAAACTATGGAAGGAAGACCATCTCAATAGGATTGCTAAATCTAGCTTGATGCCTGAGTTTCAAATATCCCAACCAGACCCAACAAATCACCCCAATATCACAAGGAAGATTGCTGTGGTGCACCATAGCGGAGATTATATCAATGGAGGTTTTGTGGTCAGTGTACTAGTGAGACATTACGTTGGAGAAGTTCATGATACTTCCATATGGGATGATGAGGTAGTCAACTTAACTGCTGATAGTATTGGCGAGCTGGAAGGATTCACCAACTATGTCTGGGACGGCGCAAGTGTCCTGGCGCTATTTCGAACCCTGTATAAACAGATCGATTCCAGAGGGGGCTTTAATCATTATCTCGTTCAATAAATGTCTTCACTCCTCATATATCGCTCTGGGTCAATAACTCACTCTGTCAACATCGATGAAGATACTATCCATGTCAAGGAATTCATGGGTGCTGACAAAGTGATTGCTCAATTTACCAGCAACGTAAAGCTTGACCTGACAGTAGATGACTACATCATTCATAATGGACTCAACTACCGACTAAAAGATGCGCCTGAAGTTAATAAGTCCGATCGCACCACGTTTGAGTATGAGCTAACCTTTTACAGCCCGAACTACGACCTGTATGACAAATTGATCATTGATGAAGGCAAAACCCGCTTCAGCTATACAGGGAATGCTTTTGATTTGTTAAGTCTAATTCTGACTAACATCCAATCTTTAGACTCCTCCTGGTCTCTAGGCTCGGTTTCGTCGTTGGCAGATGTGAAGACTTTTAGCTTCAATGAACAGAGTTGCAGAACTGCTTTAACTCAGGTCGCAGAGGCCTTTGGACTGGAATACTACATCGTCGGGAAGGCGATTCATTTGGTAGATTCTGCGGGCGTGGATACTGCCATTACATTTCAGTATGGCAGGGGGAATGGACTCTATGAGCTTTCAAGAATCATTCAAGATCAACCTTTTGCGACAAGGTGGTACTGCTATGGAGGGTCTCAAAACATCCCAATCGCCTATCGTAACGCCCTGGGCCGACTTACCACGGATAATAGTCCCTACGATGCTAATGTTGGTGTCTATGGGATCAAAGAAGGATCGATCACTTTCGATGACATATTTCCGAGGTTTGAGGGAACCGTGGAATCAATAGACGGCAATGACGCTATTCTAGATAGTACTATCGATTTTGATCTAAATGATCTTTTCATTAGCGAAGGAGCTGCAAAGATCGTATTCAAAACGGGTGACCTGGCTGGCAATGAGTTTGTGATCACATCTTACAACCACACTACCAAGAAGGTGAATTTCGGGCAGACGGAAGATGAGAGCGGATACATTCTTCCCAATGATACTGTCAATCCTTCCGCTGGAGACACTTATACTTTCGTTGGTATAGAGATGCCGGAAAGCTATATCACCAATGCAGAAGCTGAACTGGAGGCCAAGGTTCAGGAATATATCGCAAAGCAGAGCAGCCCGAAAGTTGCCTATGATCTTGAAGTCGATGAAAAATACATCAAGTCGAATTCCATCTCCTTAAATGTGGGGGATAGAGTAAGGATAACTGACGCTGATCTGGCGGTCGACGAACTGATTCGGATTCAGTCGATCGAGTATCCTTTGGTAAATGTCAATCAGGTTAAAGTGGTGCTAAGTTCTGATTTAATCTATACTGAGCAAGAGCGAATTGTCAAGGATGTACGAGAGGCACAACAGAACATCGATATCTCCATACAAGATGCCGTTTTTGGACGAAAGGTGGCAGATGAAATACGCAACTATGCCATCGTCAATCAGTTCTTGAAGACCTTGGTCGGTGAGCGTGCAGTCATGTCCGGAGCCTTCGTTGCCGGGAACCCTTCCGGAGGAGGCAGAGCTGGAGTGAACGGAGCAGGCACCGAAACAGACGAGGTTCGCTTCTTTGCTGGGTCGGACTACGATAATCGTGAAACTGCACCCTATAGGGTTTTAGATGATGGTAGTGTGTTGGCCTCTATGTTGACGGTGCTAGACGGGTCAGTCCTTTTGGGAGGCGTACAGATTGGAAACCTATTCATAGATGATGAAGGATTTATCCGAAGTGCGGACTATAATCCAAATAACCGTCAAGGCACTAAAGTCGATGAGGATGGGGTTGTTGCCTCAGGAAGCGAAGCACAGTACAATGAGGTTTTTCAGTCTGTGACGCTTAAGGGCTCCCTGTTGGGTTTTACCGATAAGACGGACGCAGCAAATACCTACAGCGGTGTGATAGGCATAAGCCAGGAAGACCTAGAAAATGCGATTCTGTTTCCAGGGACTAAGGCAGTAGGAGTGCTGGCCAGCTCATTGCGGGTCGTTTCCGGAAAGTATGAAAACATCAAACAGATTTTTGGAGCCGCCACGGTCCAGGCAGGCATCTACGATCGTCACCTGATTGTTGTGAATGGGAGCGTACCGACTGACAACTTAAGTCTGCCATATAATCCTGATCATGGCTTTGTCCTTGATGTAAAGAACAAAACAGGCAAGAACTTGAATGTACTGGCTTCAGGCTCAGACGATTTTGAAAATGACTCTGGAACAACTATAGTCGTGCTGGGTAATGATGCCACAACAAAGTTTGTCTACTGGCGAAATCTTCAAACGTGGTATCAATTCTAGGGAAGAAAAAAACCCCTCGATCCCCTGTCAAATATTCCACTATAAAACAGACTGCACAAGGCACCAGACCGAAGGGAAGTCTTAAGGTGTGCCTAAGAAGTGCATCATTTTATAGTGGAACTTAAAATTAAACATTTCAATAAGACAATGGAGATATTAAAGAAGACTAAAAGTTTGGGAGAACTGGTAATCAAGCGAATTGAAAAAAATTTTGCCAAAGAGCTGATCGTAAAGAATCATTACAGTAAGTCTTGGAACCAAGGTGGGTTTGGCGTATACAATTTTGGGATTTTTAGAAAGGAAGATATGGAGAACTGTCTGGGTGTGGCTGTATACGGATACATGAAAAACCCTAAGGCAAGAATTTTTGAACACCCAAGTCAACAAGCGTGGATGATCGAACTAAACAGGATGTGGATACATGATTCTTTGGGAAAGAACTCAGAGACAATACTTATAAGCTCATCCTTAAAGCTTCTCAAGAAGCTAGATAGAAACATAGTTGCAGTTCAGAGTTTTGCCGACGGTAGACTTGGGTGCGGGACGATTTATAAGGCCTCAAACTTCAAATACTATGGCTTCCACACGACGAAATTTGCTCGGAACAAAAGAACGGGGGCTATTCTTCACAACCAGAACTTTACGAATACAACTTGTACTTCATCCTATCTTAGAAACAACATAGGTTACTTGATAGGCGATTTTGAGGTGTTTCAAGTCAAGACCTACAGATATATTTATGCACTTTCAAGACATTTTGTTTTTACTCTGAAAAAGGAGCAACCTTATCCGAAATACGAGAAGGGTTTGCAGAATATCAAATGGGAACGAAACCATACCATTTTGAAAGACCATATTGTAAAAATGGTCTATTCGCTAAAGCAATGAAGATGGACTATTTTGAGAAGTAAGAAGATTGGCTGGACTTTATGAGTCCACCAGCTAATCGTATATTTTAATGAGTTTAAGAAGGTTTTATAACCATTTCTAAAGCCCTTTTAAAATGGTACATTTGGTCTTTAAAGAAAGCTGAAAAAACGGTACTTTTCGATTTTGCGATCTTAAACTTAAAAGAGATTTTGGCTTTCTTCGTTAGTTCATAAAGTTCTAAGAATGAAAAAGTCATTATTTCTCGCATTATGTTGTTTTGGATTTACAAGTTGGTCTCAGGTTGGAGATATGTTCCCGAAAATGGAAGCTGAAAGCCTCACCAATAAATTTGTAAACATTCCGAAGGATATCAAGGGTAAATACTCCCTAATTGGACTCGCCTACTCGAAGAAAGCGGAAGACGATCTTAAAGGGTGGTTTGAGCCCGCATATAATCAGTTTATCTACAAAAATCCCAACCCGGGCCCTTTTGATTTCTCATTTGATATCAACTGCTACTTCAGTCCGATGTTCACCGGGGCCAAGCGACCGGCGTAGAAAAAAGTAATGAATAAGATGAAGAAAACGATAAGCGATCGCTTTCTGCCCAATGTGCTGTTTTACAAAGGGACAATCAAAGAGTACAAGGAAGCCCTGAAGTTTGATGGTAAAGACCTACCCTACTTCTTTGTGGTAGACCCTGAAGGAAAGATTGTCTACGCTACCAGCGGAAGGTATACTCAGCGAAAAATGCAGGAAGTAACTGATGCAGTAGAAAGTGCCATGAATATGGAATAAAAAAAGCCCGCAAAGGGCGGGCTTAAGATGACTATTCTGTTATAAGGTCCTATTCAGAACCTTCTTTATCCTCCTCGTCTTTCTCTTTATCGTCTTTGTTTGTCGGTTCTATCGCATCGCCATCTTTGAGCCTTTTAGAAACAGCCAAAAACGGACCGGATACTACTTCTGCTCCTTCTTCAACCCCAGAAAGTATTTCGATTGTTTCGAAATCACTGATTCCGGTTTTTACCTCTGTTTTCACTGCTTTTCCTTCCTGCATCACAAAAACTACCTCTTTCACATCTTCATCCAACAGATCCTCCGCCTCGCTATCTTCACTATCATCACCCTCGTCATCTTCCTCTGATCTCGTAGTAACTGCAGACAATGGCACGCTGAGAATACCTTTTCTTACTTCGGTAATGATATCAACACTTGCAGTCATTCCTGGTCGGAATGGGTACTTCATGCCTTCCTCCTTGACCAGGTCCTGATATGAACTATTCAAAATCTGGATCCTTACTTCGAATTCAGTAACCGCATCAGAAGACACTTTGTCGTTTGCCGTGTTTGCGATATGCGTCACTACTCCTTTGAACATTTTATCCCAATAGGAATATGAATCAACATCGATTATGGTAGTATCCCCTACGCCTACTTTTATGATATCATTTTCATTTACATCAACCTTAACTTCCATTTTGGAAAGGTCAGCAATACGCATCACCTCTGTACCCTGGAATTGAGATGTTCCTAAGACCGTCTCTCCGAGCTCTACCGGCAGCTTAGACACGATTCCACTCATTGGTGATGTCAATTTGGTTAAACGGAGGTTTTCCTGTGCATTCTCCAGATTGGCCCTAGAGCTTTTAACAGAATATTCCGCAGCATTTACGCTCTCCTTAGAAGATTCCAGGTCTTGTCTGGCAATCTCATAGTTAGCTTCCGCTAACTGATAGTCAGCTTCAGAGATCACTTTCTCCTCAAAGAGCTTCTTCTGTCGGTTAAAATCTTGCTCTGCTCGCACAAAACTTGCAGCTGCTCTGGCCTGAGCTGCTCTGGCCTGAGCTACGTTAGCTTGCTGCTGATTCAGGCTTGCGTGTGCGATTTCGAAAGCCGACTGAAAGTTATCAGGTCGTATCCTTAATAGAAAGTCTCCTTTACTCACGCTATCACCCTCCTCTATCTCCATCTCGATGATCTCCCCAGAAACCTCAGGGCTCAAGGAGACTTCAACTACAGGCTGAACCTGACCTGAAGCACTGACTTTTTCCACGATCGTGTTCTTTTCTCCAATAG
>CAYMST010000170.1:0-10589 GCA_964393115.1 uncultured Roseivirgaceae bacterium
AATAAAAAAGGAATATTCTGTCTGTAGTTGTTAGGACTATATCCATATTACTTCAAACGCCACTGTATTTCAATTAATTGATCTAAACCAATTTCTTATGAGAAAGTCGACTTTATTTATCCTATTTGTGCTCATTTCCATGAATTTGACGGCTCAAATCACACTCAAAGAGGTATTAAACGATGGAGATATAAATAATGATTTATTGGTAGAACTGACCGAGGCTCGCCAAATCGAGCTGACAAGTGATGGATCTCTGGCATATATATTGATAAAAGACGGTCTTTCCATTTTCAGAGTGGAACCTACGAGTGAGGAATTAACGTTTTTAAAATTTATCAGTGATACGGTTAGCTTTTTAGGAGGTACCAACGTTTTTGAGGATGCAAAAGCTATTGCCTTATCTCCCGATGATAAGAACCTATACATCATTTCTAATCTACATAAAAGGGTCGCATGGTTCGACCTGGAAGCGAATGGTGATTTAATGCTTGCCGGAAGTATTTCTGAACAGGACGGAGTAGATGGTTTGGAAGACTTGAGAGATTTGCTAATTAGTCCTGACGGGCAATTTGTGTATACGCTGACCGAGGGAAGTTCGTCATTTCAGACAACTAGAGGTGCAATTACACAGTTTAATCGAAGTACGGAAACAGGACTTTTGACTTATGATACAGTTTATAAAGACAACAATTTCTTAGGAGCTTTATACGCCGGGAATCGTCTATTTATTTCACCAGATGGTCTTAATATTTATGTTTCTAACATTCCTCTAGCTATTGAAAGTGATAACGGTAGTACTGACTACCTAATTTTTTCTAGGGAAGTGGTAACGGGTGACCTTACTTTAGTGAATCAAGCATCTTCTCGTATTGTAGACTTAATCTTTGCCTCTGATACCAAAGTCTTTTACTCGGATCAAAGCGCAATTTATCAAGCTACACGTGAATTAAATGGAGGTGCATTTGTTGATATAAGACCATTGACTCCATTTGGGTTTAACTATAATTCGGTTTATAATTTAGCCATTGATACAACCTCCAAAACTCTTTATGCCTCAAGGTATTTTCAGACTCAATCCTCGGTATTAGTTTTTGATATAACTGGTGATAGTGCAGCGTTTCAAAACGATATTTCAAATGCCCCTGGCTGGGATATTACTACCGCAGATAATGGATTTATGTATCAAACAAGTTTTCAAGATAACCGGATATCCATTTATAAACAGGTAATTATAGTCCCTGAAGACCTAGGAATTAATGATGTTACAGCTAAAACGATTACATTCTCTTGGCGTCCAATACAAAACGCACTAGGATACCATGTACAACTTACCAATACAACTACTGGGGAATTTGTTGTATTAGCTGAGGACAGTACAACAAATAGCTCTTTTACCTTTACTGGACTAGATCCGGAAACGCTTTATAGAATTAGGGTAAGGGCATATGATGAAAATATGATCACTGATTTTAGTCCGGCACAGCTTGAAAAGACTATGATCCTTCCTCTGACATCACCCGTATTAAGTGAAGCAACAAATGTCGGTTCAGGAAGTTTTTCGATCAGCTGGTCAGAAGTCGAAGGAACAGATGAATATCATATTTTTATTTCTAACGATAACTTTGAAAGCACTGGTATTGAACGATTAACGGCCATAGTAAATACTCAATTGACCGTTAGCTCTTTTAATCTTTCCGAATTAATCCCTTTATCTCCTAATACTACTTACCAGTGTCGTGTAAAGGCGGTACGTACAGGAGCTAATAGCTCATCCTCTGAATTCTCAAATGTAATTCAGGTAACTACTTTGGATGCTAATTTGGTATTGAACCAGCCGATTGGAATAACTAGTAACTCGTTCTTTATTTCATGGGAGGCATTCCCCGGAGCTACTAGATATACTCCGCTCCTATCTCGTGATAATTTTGCTACTACCATTCAACCCTTTAATGGCGTAACTCAAGTTTCCGAGACAAGTTTTACCTATAATGGTTTGGATCCAAACACAGATTATCAGGTTAGATTAGAGGCTTTTAATGACGAAATTTTGTTAAAAGTTTCTAATACCATTTCTGTTACAACGAATAGCCCTGTTCCTCAGAACCCCTTGATATTAAACGAAGCTTCAAATATTTCGGCAACTGCTTTTCTTGCTTCATGGGAGCAACATGATGAAGCGGATGAGTATCGTCTTTTTTTATCAACGGATAATTTTGAATCATTGATAAGTCCTTATGACGGAACAACTAGTACTTCTGCGACTCAAATTGATGTTGTAGGTTTAACTCCTGAGACTAGCTATAGCTATCAGGTTAAGGCTTATGCTCAAGAAGAATTAATACTTACTTCTGATACTAAGACCGTAACCACTCTCGAAGGCGGTCTAATCGAGCAAATTCTATCCACTCATATTAACAATAATAAACAAATAAATGTGAGGTTTGATAGATACCGAGGACGGCTAACTATCTCCAAGCATTTAGATACCAGTAGGCTTGGCATAATTAAGTTATTAGCCATTGATTTTAGCGGGAAGGTGTTTGCCGATATAGACATTAACCTTGACCAAGCCCCGTTCGAATTGTACCTAAATTCTTTTGAAAGTTCCTTACTACTGCTAAGGCTAGTAGATGCTCAGGGAAAGCATGTTTACTCTGGCAAATATGTAGTTTACCCATGATGACGGAAGCTTACGCATAATGGTAGTTTAGAACACGTTTGCGATTGGGTTTATATTAACTATTCTCCGTTGAATCTCATTGCCGATATGCAAATCGATCACATTTTCATATTTACTTCAGACCAAGGCAAGATTGCTGATGAGTTGGTTTCATTTGGTTTATCCGAAGGTAGTCGTCGTGTGCACCCCGGACAAGGTACCATGAATAGGAAGTTTTATTTTGAGAATTTCTTCTTGGAGGTACTGTGGGTTCATGATGAAAAGGAGTTAAACAGTCCGCAAACAAAAGAAAGCGGACTCTGGCGTCGCACGCACACCAATCAAGGCCACTTCTCTCCATTTGGTCTTTGTCTAGTGAACACTCATGAGAATGATTTGCTTTTCGAGTCGTCACTGAAATACCAACCAGATTATTTTCCTGAGGGTTTCGCAATTGATGTACTCAAAAACGTTAGTTCTCCTGGACTACCCTGGACTTTCCGACTGCCTTTTAAAGGTCAAAAAAAGAATGACCACGAACCTTTAACTCATGGAAATGGCATTAGGAAGTTAACCAAAGCTATTTTTGAGTATCAAAGTGATGCGGATGTTGATTTTTTGGGACACTTCGAAACAGAGTCTCAGCTTTCGTTTAGACAAGGACCAAGAAATTGGTTACACCTTACTTTTGATAATGCTGCCCAAGGTGGTAAACAGGTTTTTGAAAAGCTGCAATTGACCGTTGAGTACTAGGTGTTCTGATTCAATGAGATCAAGTTTGGTATAGCCATAACTTTTATGGTATTTTGAAAGGCCTATTATGCTTGAATCGCACCGTAACAAATGGATGACTTATTCGAATTTTCACGAAATAAATATCATAAAGAGTTATTGATAGATTGCTTTCTGAAGAGCGAGACGCTAGATATTGAACAACCTACAGACCCTTTTTTGACTAACTTTTATGAGCTCATCTTTATTACCAAGGGTTCAGGAGTGTTTATGCTGAATGATGAACGAATCGAATTTCAACCAGGAACGGTATTGTTTCTACCTCCCCACCAATGGCAGCAATGGCTTAAATTCAACGGAGCTTGGGATGCCGTATACCTGATGTTCGAAGAAGAGTACATCTCAACATTCTTCAATGACCCATTATATCTATACCGGTTTCATTATTTCTATAATAAAGACTCCCCCTCTTACATTCTATTGGATCCCGTTGAATTGGAAAAGTACACCATCAAACTGATCGAGATTCAAGAAGAGATAAAAAATTTACAGTCTGATAGTGCACACTTGCTACGTTCCTTACTGTACTATTTACTCATTACACTCAATCGTCGATATGAGGAGATCCATAAATTGGCTAAGTCTTTTTATAAGGAGGCTTTGGTTATGACCTTCCGAAAGCTTTTAGAGGATAATATAAAAGTCAAGCAACGCGTCAGTGAGTACGCTGAACTCATGGAAGTGAGCAGCTCACACCTTAACAAATTGCTAAAGTCTTATTTCGGCAAGAGTTGTTCGGAGATCATCAAGGAACGTCTGGTTCTAGAAGTAAAAAAACTACTATTGTTTAGCAATCAAAGTATTTCTGAAGTGAGTTATGAACTAGGTTTTTCGGAGGTTTCGAATTTCACTCGGTTCTGTCATCAGTACCTAAAAATGACCCCTAAGGAGTTTCGCAACCAAAATGATAAATCCTAATCGATTTTGATAAGCTAGTATTCTCGATATAGCTGAATCTTTGTATCAGTTAAACTAATAGAGGTGTCTAACACGAAGGTATTCAGTTGCTTGGATGAGATTTTGACCTATAGATTTGTCCAAGTACCACTACGTGTTTCTTCCTTTAAAAACAAATTTTAAGTATGAAGCAATTAATGATTACAGCAATGCTCGCTATGAGTATTGTAACTATGGTGTCTTGTTCTGATGACGACTCTTCCACTCCGACACTCCCGGCGTCTCCCATTGCGGCAGGAAGTACAGTGGAGATACGTAACACACTCCAAATTGCCGCTGATCCAAGCGCAGGAGGTACTGGAGGAGCAGAGTTACCAATTGAAACGGTTTTCAGTGCTCCGGCAGGAACTTTTGAACTGAGTGCCACTGTAGGATCGGCTATTGAGTTTGATAATTATTTAGATACCCTTTATGATATAAATATTAGTGAGGCTAGCATCTCGTTTGATCTAGTGGCAGCCGCTGACCACTCAGTATACCAGGCTTTTTTTAGGACCATAGAAGCAGGAACATTCGATCGCTATTACCTAACCTTCCCTAAGGGTCATAACATTACGTCTTCAACTTCTAGCAATACTTCGGCGAGCCTTTCGATTATCAACGATAAGGAAGTCGTCGTAGCGATTGGAGAGGGATGGAGCTTTAATCCTGGGTCAACTTTCACGATTACACTAAACTAAAAAATAATACTCATGAAAACGCTAAAAGTAGTTGTTGCGATCTGTCTGATCAATGTTTTTTGCTTCTCCGCTGAGGCACAAAAGAGTAAGTCGAAGAAAATGATCTCTGAAAAAGAAGCGATGACCTTAATAAAGCCGTTTTATGATTTTCTGGGTAGGAATAGTACCGAGGAAAAAGTAAGACCAAGCTATCATGACGATTGGAAATCCTATTACAGCAATACAGGATCAAGAGATATGGACCAAACATTAGGATTCGTAAGTGGTCCCCTCGCTCAGATGGTTCCAGATCTAAACTGGGAGATCAAAGAGTTATACATAACACCGAGCAATCAAATTATTGTAAGGGGAGAAGCTACTGGAACGCCTGCTGGTGATAGTTTTATGGGTAGTCCGTTGGCCGGTGGTAAATCGTTTACCATTATGAGCATTGATATTCATGAGCTGAAAGATGGTAAAATAGCGAAGACTTATCATGTGGAGGATTGGATAAATGCCATTCAACAAGTAGCTAAGCAGCAATAAATTATATTCTACACTTATAGAGCAAATGATTTATGATCGTTTGCTCTTTTTGACTTTTCCATTTATGAAAGCATACGTCGTATCAAAACCAGGAGGACCGGAAACACTTGAGCTAAAGACCATACCTGATCCCGTACCTCAATTGGGTGAAGCATTAATTCACATTCATGCTTTTGGGTTGAATAGAGCCGAAGCGATTACTCGTGCAGGTGGATCTTTTGGAGCAGTTACTTTCCCAAAAGTAATTGGTATAGAATGCGTAGGGGAGGTGATTGATTGTCCCGGAGGGGAACTTCCTTTAGGACAGAAAGTAGCAGCGGCAATGGGAGGAATGGGTAGAAAGTACAACGGCTCGTATGCCGAAAAAGTGGTTGTCCCGATCTCAAATGTCTTCCCGGTGGATACCAATCTAGACTGGGTAACTTTTGGATCTATTCCCGAAACTTACTTTACTGCATGGGGCTGTTGTTTTGAATCGCTTAAAATCACTCAAAACCCCAAAATAGTCATGAAGCCAGGAGCTTCGGCACTAGGCATTGCTATCACACAAATTGTGAACCACCTAGGAGGAGAAGTAATTGGAGTCACCCGCAGTGAGCAAAAAGTAGACAAACTGATGGAGGCGGGTATGTATAAAGTATTGGTTTCCAGAGACAGCATTGCCGATCAGGTGCTAGAGGTTTGGCCTACAAAAGCAATGGGTATTATCGACACGATAGCAAGTCAAGATAGTGTAAAAGATGATTTAGATATGTTGGCACCTGGAGGAGAGCTATGTCTCGCCGGTTCGCTGGCTGAGAGTTATAAAAATAGTCCACATGTTGACCAGCAAACCATCTTTTCAAAAGATAATATAAGTTACTATTCAAGTGAAGAACTGCATTCTGATAAAGACACAAGCGTACTACAAGCTGTGGTCAACAACGTGGAAAGAGGCGTCTACAATACATGTATAGATGCCGTTTTCAGCTTTGGTGATGTGGTGAAGGCTCACGAGCTTATGGAGCAAAATGCCTTTGCTGGTAAGGTGGTGATTGATTTGAATAGATAAGTTCTGTATATCTAATTACTAAAACTTAACTGGTTTAAAATCTTTTGAGACATTTTGGTTCAGCACACAGCAGAATTACTGGTCAATGTATATTTGGCTAACTCTAGACTTTGACAAAATCCCATGGTCAAAGCAGTAGTTTGAAACTGACAGTACTTAAAAGGGTTAACATTTATAATGTAGATCACGAAAAGTAGCCCCTCACCTTTCTAAACCTCAATCATCAAGCCCAACCATTTTTGTAAATTAGTGTGTTTAAGATACATTTTTTAAATTATTGATTTGTAGGGTTTTAAATGATGTGATTTATGAAAGGTTGTCAGGTAGTACTATTCATGGTTCTCAGTTTTGGTTCAGCAAGTTCGGTTTTTGCTCAAGTAGACACTCTCCAACATGTTATTGAGATGTTTGAGTATACGGTTGATCACCCATATCAAAGGGGAATTGTAGCCGGAGAGTATTTTCCAAAACAGGATTTTGTAGATATCGACGGAAATAGATTTTCATTCTATGACGACCACTATGACCTGACTGTCGTCAACTTTTGGTCTCCCGACTGCAAGAGCTGCATGGAGGAGAAGCCAAATTTGAAGAAAATGAAAGCGCACTATGAGGATCGCAAAAGGATTCGATTTGTCAGTATTGTGCCAGGTTCACCTGAAAAGGTAAAACGAGTACTGTCAAAGCATGGTGATCCAGAATATCAAATAATACCCGTTAAGACCTACAAGGAACGCGAGAAGCTTTTCAAATTTAAGGGAAATCCAAGGCAGTCTTTAGTGACTAAAGATGGTGAGGTACTCGCACAATATTTAACGGGGATATTTACGAAGTATCATCTTGAAGAGTTTATAAAGCGAACAGATCAATTTTTTAGAGAGAGAACAGCTCTAGTTAACTCACTATAGTAAATGAAGGTCTCTGAACCGAAAAATGATAAGTTGTGATGATTTAATGTTTGAGTTTTGTATCAAGACATTATGAATGTTTTTGTTAAATTTAGCTTACATCAAAACGATCTTAGTTGACCTGTTTTGTCATAGATAGATTGAAGCCACTATAACAGGTCATTTGGCTTAATATGAAACCAATAACCGCCATTCTCATATTTACTTTATTGAGCATTTCGGTTTATGCTCAACTAAAAGAGCCTCAAGTATCTACATTGAGCATAAGTTATTTTGCCCCTTTTGCCGTACAACCTGGTGGGAGATTAGGGTTGGATATTCTTTTGAATAACTGGAGAAAAGAACCGGATGTAAAGGCTAGTATTTGGGTTATTCGTCCTCATATTGGCTACTTCGTTCGCCCAGACTTGCATCGCAATCTCATAATAGGTTCAGAACTTGGGTATAAGCTTCAAAAGCCAAATAAACGCGCTTATTGGTTGCCTACCATTGAAATGAGTTACTTGTTATCATCTGAGAACGTAGAAGGAAGTGTACACCTCGGTAGCGGGGACATTACTCAGCTAAAAGAAACTTATCACTATTTCTTACCAGCCTTAGGAATAACATACGGTATTGAAGCCAAAAAAAGGATAGGATATTTTTTCAAGCTGTTCTACGGCAGGAAGATAAGTAAACAACTACCCGATGCTGCCGTATTTGGGACTGAAGTAGGTATTAAGTTCCTTTTTCAATCGATTAACAACCAGTGAGATGAACAGAAAGGAATTTATCCGAAATAGTTTGGCCTTTGGTATTGGTTTACCCTTTTTAAATACAATACTCTCAGGTTGCGATGACGAGTTAATCGCGATGCCAGAATTCGATATTAACTTTTCTGGCAAAGTGTTGATCATTGGTGCAGGTGCAGCGGGTCTTACTGCAGGTTATATTCTTCAGCGCCATGGAATTGATTTCGAAATCATTGAAGCAGCTGCAGGTTACGGTGGGCGAGTTAAGAGAATTGATGATTTTATAGACCTTCCGTTAGATCTTGGGGCAGAATGGATTCATCAAAGTCCTTCGGTACTGGCGGATATTTTAAATGACCCATCTCTGGATGCTAAGATTGATTTTGTGAATTATACCCCAAAGACTATTCAGAGATATTCGAATGGAAAACTTCGAGATCTCAATTGGGTCAGTGACTTTCAAAGTGAGCACAAATTCAAAAGTACGACGTGGTACGGTTTTTTCGAGCGGTTCATGGTCCCTCAAATTGAAAGTAATATCAGGTTAAACCAACCCGTACGACAAGTTGATTACTCGGGAGATGGCGTGGTAGTGACGACGAATGACGGTAGTTCCTTTACTGGGGATAAGGTATTGATTACTGTTCCAATGACCATTCTGAAGAATGCTTCTATTGAATTTACCCCCGCTTTACCGTCCGAAAAAACGGATGTTTTTAATAGGATTCAGATGGACGCAGGGCTTAAAGTCTTTATTGAATTTAGCGAACGGTTTTACCCAGATGCCCTAATCACTGATGGATTTATAGAAAGCTTGACTGAAGATACAAAGACTTACTTCGACGCCGTTTTTGGGAAAGATACGAACAGGCATGTACTTGGACTTTTTGCCATTAATGAGCAAGCTTCGGTTTTTACGGACTTAGGAACTGACCAAGCGATTTTTGAAGCGGTTATGAGGGAATTAGATACCATCTACGAAGGGAAGGCTTCACGGTACTACGTTAAACACGTTGTGCAAAACTGGTCATCTGAGCCTTATGTTCAAGGTTCTTACACCTATTCATTCGATGGAGATCAGGAGGAAATGGTGAATACCATGGTGAGACCATTAAATAACAAAGTGTATTTTGCCGGTGAGGCGTGTTCTATTGATAACCAAGCAACCGTCCATGGCGCATGCGAGTCAGCATATACCATCATGCGGGATATTTTAGCTTAGTGTTCTTTTTCATGGGGAATTATTGAAGAGAGACGAAACTGATCAAGGCGTCCAAAACTCCTTTTCCATAAATAAGTTCACCCAGTTATCTTCACTCACCCCCATTAATGTGAATTTATATGGGCTTTCCGGTTTAAGCATTGGATTAGTATCGGGGTTCGTAATGTTGAATACGACATTACTCAAGTCGTAGAAAGTAAAGTTCTTTTCTATGGTATAAGTTCCGGAGATAAGGTTATTGTCAATATCGGAGATGACGTGGAAGTAAATTACATTTTCCTTTATCACCCCATCGGTCCAAGAAAAAGAAGGGTTCACTCCGTTTTCCGTGAGTTGCAAAAGGCTTTTGGTGACCTCAGTGGGTTTGTTGTTCGCCTTGTGCCTAATTGGTGTACATACATGTATTTTACCTGGGGTTTTGTAAGTAACTACACCCATTCTTTCTCCTTCGAAGGGTGTATTATTGAACTTCCAGAGATAACCATTAAAAAGAGGCTCGTCTACAAGCGGCTTCGCGACGTACTTCGAAAAGTCTGCTGAGTCCGCAATGTCGGTTGCTTCGAAATAGCGAAAATCAGTTGCTCCAGGTATGGGATAGAAAAAAACATCAATTGGTGTCGAGGCATTTTCTAGAAGACCATTTTGGCGTCCTCCCGCACAGGCTACTAAATCCGCCATTTCAAGATTGCTATTTAACGCAATGTATTCTGAAAGAATATTTTCATTAGGTTCCTCATCCTGGTTACAAGAAACGATAAGTGATAGTAATGAAATGAAAATCAGCTTTTTCAAATTCCTTGAGATTAACTATTTAAGTAAATAAAGAAAATATGTAAGCTACTAACAACTTGACCGTGATTTTGGTTTTGACTGGCAAATATTAAACGTTTTCGGCACCAAGCTATGGGGTCTTTAATCCATTCGCGATGTGGGTACTAGTCGAGAGTGGTCAGAATAAACCAGCTTAGTAAGTAAAATTGAATTTTAATTTTAGGGGCCAAAGAAAAGAGGCTTGTCTTTGATGTGAACGCTCCAAATGGTGTCTAGATTGATCGCTTTGG
>CAYMST010000171.1:0-2848 GCA_964393115.1 uncultured Roseivirgaceae bacterium
CCAAGAGCAAGACCGGCAGTTGCTGCAACTACTGGAATATTAGAATATCGAATTTTCAATATCGTATCCTGAAATTGGCGAACCATCATTTCCACCTCGTCAAACTCCTGCTCAGAAGCGTGCATAAATAGCATGGCTAGATTTGCTCCTGCGGAAAAATTATGGCTTTCATTACCGATCACTAAACCTCTAAAGTCACGCTCGGCAATGGATATACTCGTATGGATGCCTTCTATGACCTCAGCACCAATGGAGTTCATCTTAGTGTGAAATTCTAAGTTTAATATGCCATCTCCGATATCATAAAGTGTCGCACCTCCATTTGACCAAACGACTTTATTTTCCTTGAAAGCATCGAGTAAAATCAAGCCGTCGCTTCCCGGAACGGCTTTATAGCTTTTGGATGGTATGTCGTAATAAAGTTGAACACCATTTTCGTATTTATAGAAATTGGTATTTCCCTTAGCCAGAAACTCCTCTACCCATGGTGCTGGAGCAAGTTCCATGGTCTTCATAAGTTCTACACATTTGGCCACACCCATGGCATCCCAAGTTTGGAATGGCCCGAGCTCCCAAGCGAATCCTGAAGCTACAGCTTGGTCTATACGATAAAGCTCATCAGCAATTTCCGGAATACGATATGAGCAGTACTTGAATAGATCAAAGAATATGGATTTATAAAAATCACCAGCAATACTTGTGTCAGCTACTGCCAACTTAAGGCGCTCCTTTAGATTCTCATTATCTTTAAGCTGATCTAGAATAGCATGCTTCTTTTTAGTTTTAGCCTGATATTCGAACGTCTCCAGATTCAGTTCTTGAATTTCAGACCTTCCATTCACTTTTTGTTTCTTGTAGTAACCACTTCCAGTTTTATCCCCAAGCCATTTTTTCTCGAAAAGCGTTTTTAAACTATTCGGTAGGATAAATGTGTCTTTGGATTCGTCATTCGGTAATCCCTGAAATAAATTGTTGGCTACATGAACGACCGTATCAAGTCCTACCACGTCTAGAGTACGAAACGTTGCAGATTTGGCTCTACCAATTATCGGACCAGTAAGTTTGTCTACTTCGTTGACTGAGAGTCCTAACTTTTCAACGGATCTTAGACCCGAAAGAATAGCATAAATCCCAATTCGGTTTGCGATAAAAGCAGGAGTATCTTTACACAATACGGTATCTTTTCCTAAATGTAGATGTCCGTAATGCATCAAAAATTCGACTACATCGTTATCTGTGTTGGAAGAAGGAATTATTTCTAAAAGCTTGAGATACCGTGGCGGGTTGAAGAAATGAGTTCCACAGAAATTCTTTTGAAAATCATCACTTCTACCTTGAATCATAAATTCTATCGGAATCCCTGATGTATTAGAAGTGATCAACGTACCAGGAGTACGATACTTTTCAACGTCCTCAAAAACTTTCTTTTTGATATCAAGGTTTTCGACGACTACCTCAATTATCCAATCACATGCTTTGATTTTGGGTAGGTCGTCTTCAAAGTTTCCTAGTGTCACCGAGCTCTTTAGTTGATTATCGTATAAAGCTGCGGGTTTAGATTTTAAGGTATTCGTAAACGCATCTGAGACTATTCTATTCCTGACCTTAGGGTGATCAAATGATAGTCCTTTTTTTGTTTCGATTTCCGTTAGCTCTCTTGGCACAATATCGAGCAGTAAAACCTCTACGCCGATGTTGGCAAAATGACACGCTATTCTAGACCCCATAATACCAGAACCAAGCACAGCGACTTTCCGAATATTTCTATTTTTCATGTGTATTATTTTGCTTTCGTTTCACATGCAATTCATGATAAACCTACTGTTCCTCTTTTGGTGTGATTAGGACTTTCAGGTTATATTCATTTCATGTGATCTTGTTAGCATTTTAGATTGTTAAACATTCTTGTTTGAGTTTTATATCAAAGAATTTATTCTGCTAGTTGATGAAACAAACCAAACATTTACATTAAGAGTCCACTTCAATATGACACAAAGAAATGTCTGTGTAGTATAACCATATTTGATTGAAAACCTTCTTATTTAAGTTCATCTAGTCTTTTAGAAATGACACTAGCTTTTGACTCAATTTCCGAAAATAAATCAGGTTGGTCAATAGTTTCCCGAATAGAATTTATCACCTCCAAAAAGATCATGTATTTGTCTTCACCTACAGATTCTAACACTTTATGATTAAAAAGTTTGATAGCCATTTTTGACAGCTCTCTTTTTAGTTGACCTTCTTCGCTCAGAAATACTCGGACGCTTCTTTTGTCAAACGCATCATTTCTCTTATAAATGAGATTTCTATCTTCTAAGCTTTTTAACAGTCGGCTCAAACTTCTGGGCTCAAGCCCAACGAGTGGAGCTATCTTTGTAGCAGGAGTACCATTCTTTTTATCTATATTAATAAGTACGAAACCGGAAGCCACGGATATATCAAATGGATTTCCATAATGATTATACATCCTTGAAATGGCTTGCCAAGTAGCACGTAAATTAAAATCTACAGATAATTCTTTCTTCACAAATAAAACTTAACACTGCAATTAGATATGCGAACTCAAAATTTACTCGGCACGCATACTAAATGTGGACCAAATTTGTGAGTTTTAGGGATACAAATAGAAGTTGTCCTTGCTCTTCACTAAACAAATCACTTCAGTCTAAGGTTTTTCGACCTACTACCAGCACCAGTACGTATTTAAGAGTTACATTAATTTCATAACTTTGCGGCTTTTAAAGCTATTGGTGTAAAAACGGAACCTCAGATTTCAGAGAGATACGAATTACTTTATCAGGTAATGATAAAGTGTTTCCAGTTCCGGTTGACCAAACATATTATGAGT
>CAYMST010000171.1:2858-3647 GCA_964393115.1 uncultured Roseivirgaceae bacterium
ATCAAGTAACAAGCGCACAGCCGACGCACAAAGAAAATAGAATAGCAAACGGAAGGACTAAAATCCATGTACGAAGTCTCGTTGTGTATATTCTTATTCATTTATCTCCCTTATGCGTGTTTTTCTTTTATACGCCTACACAGATGGACTGGATAATTTGCATATCAATGTACTTCATTAGAATGTTTTTTATTACCGGAGGATATCATCGTTACTTTTCACATAGATCTTATAAAACCTCTAGGTTTTTTCAATTTTTGTTGGCCTTTATGGCGCAGACATCCGTACAAAAAGGTGTGTTATGGTGGGCTGCGAACCACAGAGTACACCATAGATATAGTGATCAACCCGAAGATCCACATTCGCTAAAGTGGTATGGTTTTATTTATTCACATGTTGGTTGGTTATTCTCTCCTGACTTCAAACCAACTAGATTCAAATTAATCGCTGACTTTGCGAAATTTAAAGAACTCAAGTGGCTCAATAAGAACCATTTGGTACCGCCTTTAGTTGCCGGTATTATTATTTTTCTAATTGGAGGTCTAGCGAAAGACTCAGTAGGCACCGCAGATTTTATTAATAATGGTATGACGACGATGTTAATAGGTTTCATGTTATCAACCATCATACTCTATCATGGTACTTACTCTATAAACTCACTCATGCATCTCATTGGCCGTCAACGTTACAAAAGCGGTGATAACTCTCGAAATAATTTGATTCTTGCCCTAATTACTTTAGGAGAAGGATGGCATAATAATCACCACCATCAAGCTGACTCTCCTTATT
>CAYMST010000171.1:3657-10487 GCA_964393115.1 uncultured Roseivirgaceae bacterium
ACAATAACCACCATCACTACATGAGCTCGACTAGACAAGGTTTCTTTTGGTGGGAAATCGATATTACCTTTTATATATTAAAGGTATTCTCTTGGATGGGCTTAGTATGGGATCTAAAACCAGTCCCAAAAGAAATTAAAAATACATATTAGTGACTTTAGAACCCGGTGTTATTTTTAGCATCGGGTTTTTTTTGTCATATCTGTGTAGAACAACATCGCCCACAACTTCTTTTGGAAGCACAATAACCATTCAAACCTACCTGGATTAACCTCTTTGATCTTACCGATGACTTTAATTCCTTGCCGTTGGGAAAGAAAGTGAATACCTTATAAATTCATGTTTCGTTGATTCGGTCTTTGGTAGCCGGTTTTATTTTGAATCGTGATTACCAGAAATAATTGTGAAACTTACTTTTTCACTCGTGGGGTAAAACCAACCATTCAACGATTTTTAATATAACTATACACCGAATAACCTAAGGGTCTTTGATCCGGAATTTTGACATTGAATTATAAGTGTAGCAAAATGTAATTTGATGTCGCGATGGTTACCATTCTAATGGGAAAAGTATAAACCAATCATACAATAGTTAAAAAAACTCTGTCGCTATCATATTTATATAATTATTTAAATAATTAATTGTGCTGAAAGACAAAATTTCGTAGATTAGTCAATTCATGGAGAATATGCTTGGTATAAGCTAGCGCTCGCATCATTGATTTTTCTATTTTTGTTGGTCCATTAAGCCGTCATCTAAGTAAGTGACATGAGAACATCTCTACTAGGAATCCTTATACTCAGTATTTTTTGTTCAGAGTATGCACTTGGAGTTGCACCTTCTGTTCAATCAAGTAACATCATTACGTCAAACCTCAGTGATTCGTCTATGACCATCTCCTGGACTCCTGGTGATGGTGATTCTTCTATTGTTTTTATGACTGCTAGTGGTGGTGCTTCGGTTCCTAACCTTCCTGATTTTACCACTTTTAATACAGACACTGCCTTTGGATTGGGTTCAAACCTTTTTGCCGGAGATGACAATTGGTTCGCGGTGTTCAAATCGAATGGCTCAACGACTTCATTTACCGTCACTGGCTTAAATGATCTACAGGATTATACCATTTTCGTGTCTGAGTTTAATTCTATCAACGGAACAGATCAGGAATATAATGACACCGATAACAGCGGCTCCAATAACCCACTCACCGAGACCACGTTGTTGGCTCAAGTATCCGGATTCACTATTGACGGTGTTTCAGATGATACTGTTCAGATATCCTATCAGTCATCAGCTACCAATAATGTAACCTTTTTCGCTACGGACGACTTAACGGCATCCGCTCCAGAGGTTAATGATGGAAACGTCGAATTGACTACTGACGAGTTTTATGGTTCAGGCGACATGGATAATAGTGGGAAATGGTTTGCCATATACTCCGGTTCGATATTTCCAGAAGAGCTTGTAATTCGAGGGCTTTCCCCAAGTACTCAATATAGAGTGGTAGGTTACGCATACGAATTAGATGGAGCAAATTTTACTTTCGTCAGAGACACCATAGCTGGTGAAAACGATATTACGTTTACTACGTTAGCAAGCCTTCCAGATATTTATTACGTAGACCAAAATGCACTTGGTGAAATTCAAAATGGAACCTCTTGGGAAAATGCTTACTTAGACTTGCAAGATGCGCTTTCTTTGGCGCAGCCAAATGATCAAATATGGGTAGCGGACGGCACCTACTATCCCACGACCTGTTCGGCATGTAACCCTTCGGTCGATCGACTTATTTCATTTCAAATTCCAAATGGCGTTTCTGTATTTGGTGGTTTTGAGGGTTATCAAGGTGCAGAAGAAAGCGCAATTGCTCAACGAGACATATCAAAAAACCTTACTATACTCAGTGGTGACATTGATCATGAACCGTTTACCAGTAGTAATAATGTGTCAGTAAATGGTTCTTTTCCCGGATTATCCTATAATGGCTATGCCAGTAATGCGTATCATGTTGTCACCATTAGCGCATCTGATTCTGTTGTACTAGATGGTTTCACCATTCAGGATGGTATGGCAAATGGTGGTGGCACCGCGACAAATGGAAATAATGGTGGTGGAATACTCATACTTGGAGGCGCTGCCAACTCACCAATTGCTAACATACGAAACTGTACCTTCAGGCAAAACCAGTCATTTGATCAAGGGGCTGCCGTAGCCATCATTGCAACCGGGTCATTGGATATTGTAGATGCTTATTTCGAAAACTGCTTTTTCTATCGAAACAATATCGAAGGAACTTCTGCCGCTGGTGCTGCTATTTATGCGAATCGACAACCGACTACTGGTATTTCAACCATACAAATTACGAACACTACATTTAACCAAAACAGAGGTAGTGAAGTAGATGGTGCTGCCATTTATAACGTGGCCATTGATGGAGGTGGTAACCCGGATCTATCCTTGGTAGTCAGGAATACTCTATTTTGGAATAATATCGGTGGCTCAAATGCACCATCCACCATAAGTCTGAGTGGCGACAAGGCGCAACTCGATATCGATTATAGTTTATTTGAGTTTAATAGTTTCGCTTTAACAGGCGCTCCTGTGCCAACAGAGGGTCCTAATAATATCAATCAAAACCCAATATTTGTTGACGAAAATGTTGGGGACCTGTCGATAGATCCATTTTCACCTGCCGTGAATGCGGGAGATAATTTATCCGCTACCTTAACTGAAGACCTATTAAATAATCAAAGAGTTTTTGATTCTAATATTGATATCGGTGCTTTCGAGTTACAGCAACCGGCTCAATCTGGAAACAATGCACTTTTCTTTGATGGCCAAGATGATGAGGTAATCGTTACTAGTAGCAGTTCTTTATTGATTAGTTCGGAAATTACAGTAGAGGCTTGGATCAATCCTTCAACATTAGATGAGGATTTTGTTCGAGTTGTATCCAAGGAAGGTACAGCTGCCTCCGGAGACTTAGCCTTGATGATTGATTCAAAGGGTGAAGTGGCGTTTGGTGCCAGAATCGGCGGATTCCCTCGTTTAGTATCTGGTGGTGAAATTTCAGAAGGTGTATGGTCTCATGTAGCTGGTGTGTATGATGGCACCAACTTATTTCTCTACGTCAACGGAAATAGAGTAGGTTCAGATCCTGTTTCTGGAACACTAACGAATAACACAGATGATCTAGTGATAGGTCATACCAATTTTCCATCTGGTAACAATACTCACTTTCCAGGTTTTATAGATGAAGTGCGTATTTGGAATGTGGCGCGCTCCCAAGGTGAGATAGCCAGAACCATTTATAAAGAGTTGGATGGTACAGAATCTGGTTTAGCCGCATATTACGATTTTAATAGAGCAACCGGTCTTTCGCTGCACGATCTTACAAGCAATAATAATGGTGGTTCTCTTCAGAATATGAACGGTGATGAGTGGCAAGAGTCTGAAGCTACTGTCTTTCCGACTTTATTAGATCAAATCACTTTTGATGTAAATAATACAACTGCCGCGAACTCCTCCGGTGCCTTACAGGTTTTTGATCTTACCAGTTACATCACAGACAATGGAGACTCCCTGGTAATAGGACATAACAACGAAAACTTTGATGAGACCAATGAATTTGTCCCTGAGCAAAGTGTGATTAGAGAGCGAATGAATCGTGAATGGTTCTTTTTCGTAGTGGACTTAAACAAAGACGGTAGAGAACTACCTCTTTCTTTTGATTGGAATAACCAAAACGAAGCACATTTCACGTATTCCTTACTCTATAGACCAGATACACTTTCAGAATACAGGACGGTTGGAGGGTCAAGTTACCTGGCAAATGGAAATAGAATTGAATTTCGGGTTCCTGATCAGTCGCTTTCTACAGGGTGGTACACTATTGGTAGGACCGATTCTCTTGGTGGTAACGCCTTACGATTTGATGGTGCCAATGATTATGTTTTAGTTCCTAACTCTCCGACCAACCCATTTCAATTCACTATTGAGATGTGGATAAACCCGGAGAGTAATAATCCAAGTCAGACCCTAGTGAGTTGGTTGAATGGAGTCAGCGATGGTTTTCAGATCATGTTGGACAATGATAAAATTGCTATTAATCAAGCCGAAGCTGTCTTGCAGGATACTACTACAATTCCTCTAAACCAATGGACTCATGTGGTGGTGGAAGCTCCGGGAGACAATTCTTTCCACTTTTACATCAATGGGCGCTTTTCATCTCAGGCTACTTTTCCTCCTTACGGCGGTGGCATTTCAGATATGTATTTAGGTGGTCACTGGGATGGTGCTATGTTTTCGGACCCATACAGAGGGTTGATGGATGAGTTTAGGTTTTGGGATGGTATAAACAGAACAGAGACGGAGTTAGCTTCCAATCTTTTCAGCACTGTAGGTCAAGAACCAACGCTGTACTTTCGATTCGACCAGGATAATACCAATGAGTTATTGAGTAACTATATTGATGATGGTGATCCTGGTGTTATGTTCAATTTCGACTATGATGGAAGTTCTTCTGGCTTTGAACCATCTGAAGCCTTGGGTTTCCCAGTGAATATTGATTTTGTAGAATTAAATACCACAAACACTAACGGTATCTCAGCTGAATTTAAGATTACCGATATTGACTTTTTTGATGGTCAAGATTTCATTCGATTAGCACATGATGGAGGTAGTGGTACTACTAACACAAAAATTAACGATCCGCAACTCATCAATGCACGCTTGGATAGGGAATGGTTTGTCCAGGTTCACGATGATAATGCTGCGGTTGGAGGAAATTTAGAATTAAACTTTTTGTATCCTACGAATGCACAAAATCATAATTACTTTTTATTGAGGAGGTCTTCAGATACCTCAAACAACTACCAAATTACACCTGTAGTAGGATATACAACTGATGGCTCGTCAGTGAATTTTGTGACCGGTGTTGAGAACTTAACCAACGGTTTTTATACTTTAGGAATTAGCTTTTCTCCAGCACCTGGAAAGGCCATCTCGTTAGATGGAGAAAATGATTTCATTGAAGTTCTCGACCCTAATGTTTTCAATATAGGTGGAGGAGACTTTACATGGGAAGCCTGGGTGAATAATACCAGTGATAACACTGGTGGTTTGCAAGCGATTTTTGCAAAGCACGCTTCGGGAAATAATTTCGGTCTCTTCTTAGATAAAATGGATAATAGCCTTCTTTTTATCTCAGATGGTGGTACCATTAATACTTCGGGTAACTTAACTTCAAACTCCTGGCATCACGTCTCGGTCACGCGCAACACAGGAAACATAACGGTCTATCTTGATGGAAGCCCAGTTGGTTCGATGAACATAGGAGATGATTTCACAAATACTTTTCCATTTCGTATCGGTGGTGGTGGAAATGACCCTGCTGCTGTTAACATATGGGAGGGGTTCATCGATGAAGTGAGAATATGGGATATAGAGATTGATGGCCTCACGCTTAGCAACAATAGATTTGCTCAAGTAGCCGGTGATGACCCTAACCTTTTGATGTATTATAGGTTCGAAGGTAGTAATCTTGATTCAACCATATTCATTCCGGACTTATCTCCTTACTTGAATCAGGCCATACTACAAAACTCTCAATTAGTAGGAGCGAATTCTGGTTACGTAGAGTCTGGTGCGATGGTAGAGTTTGATAATTTACTAGATTTTGACTTTTCCGGTAATCACGCGGCTCGACAATATGATGCTGCTTTTGATATGAATCAGGTTACGGTAGAAGCCTGGTTTTACTCGACCTCCTCACAGAATAGTGCACTGGTGGCTATGAGGGATTCTACGGTATGGTCACTTGAAGTTGACGGGATAAATAATCTTCTTTTGTTCAAACCAACAATTGGCGGAACCCCCTATGTATTACAAGGTAATATTGGTTTTCCAACGGACATGTCTCACGCAGCTGCCTCTTACGATGGCTCAGAGATAAGGCTCTACTTTAATGGCGATCTAATCGATGCACAACCTGCTACTGGATCACTAGCCTTCCCGACCGTTACGGATAGTTTGTTTATAGGAAAAAATGAAACACTGTTTGGCACCTTCACCGGTAGAATGGATAATGTTCGTATATGGAATACCGCTGTTCCTGAAAGTACGCTCAGAGAATTTGCTGTTAACTCCAACTTGATGACGCATCCAAATAACGGTAATCTAGTTGTTAACTATGATTTCAATCAAGGTGTTGCCCAAGCCAACAACGCCGGTATTACACAACTTGAGGATCGTTCGGGTAATAACTTCAATGCTGACCTCAATGGGTTTTCGTTAATGGCTATTTCTTCCAATTTTGATTCTTCATTTGTATTTACTTCTGGAATAGCGTTAGGCAGAGCTCGTATAGTTTATGACCAAGTGATAATTGATAATTTCAATCCCATCAACCCTAATGATCCGTTTATTGTTCTTCAAGAGGATACTGCGGTATTCAGTTTTTACTTGCACAATAAAGGCTTTCAGGATATCACCATTACTAATATTGCAGACCCTACCTCTGATGAAGTAATGATTCTGACTGACGCAGGGTTTAGTATTTCGCCTTTTGATAGTGTGGAAATACAACTACAACTGGCTCCATCAAGCGATACGGAAGGAACAATTTCTTATCCAAATAATAGAATTGTTTTTAGCTATGTGGGTAGCGAAGACATGTACGAGCCAACTGTAAATGTTTATGCCTATAGAAATATTGAAGGACCTGGTCGGGCAAGATTTTTGGGTATTACAAATTCTTATCTTGAGGTAGATCCTGAGGTAGGTATTGCGGGTGGTGCCGAAAGAACGGTTGAAGTATGGATTCGATCAG
>CAYMST010000172.1:0-10302 GCA_964393115.1 uncultured Roseivirgaceae bacterium
CCTATGGAGAGTGACGAAGTCGCTGCCGGTGATGGTGCGTTAATAACATTTATAGCTCGCTGGTTTTCGTGAATGACGAAATCGTCAATTAAACCACCATTTTTATCACATGCTTGAGCTCTAACTCCAGCACCTCCATCAACTAAATCTGCTTCTTGAATTTCTGGTATGAGGTTTTGTAGTGCCTTGGTAAAGGCACCTTTAGAGAATGACCTATAAAGTTCACCGAGTCCTGTTTTCCAATACTTGGAAGCCACCTTTCTAAATCCTTTCCACTGTAATACTTCACCAAGTTCGTTCATGTTGACGTTGCTTTTTTTATAGCCTTCTCGAGAAAATGCCAAGACTGCGTTTGGTCCTGCTTCGATGCCACCTTGAATCATCCGGGTAAAGTGAACGCCTAAAAATGGAAAGGCTGGGTCTGGAACCGGGTAAATTAAATTTCTTACTAGATATTCTTTGTTTGGTTTTAGCTTATAATATTCACCTCTAAAGGGGACAATTTTGGTGTTGATGGACTCATTTTCCCCTAAAGTTTTTTGGGCAATTTTATCTGAATATAGTCCTGCGCAATTTATCAGTAATTTCGTTTCTAGCACCCCTTGAGTGGTATGGACTAATGTGCTTTTTTTATCTGTTTGGATTTCTATAACCTTATTGTTGGTTCTTATGATCCCTTCTAGAGTACTTATTTGCTCACCTAGAGTGGTAGCAACTGCGGGGTAATCTATGATTCCTGTCTGTGGTACCCAGATCCCATCAATTCCATTTACATATGGCTCTCTTTCTTTGATCTCATCTATACTGATTCTTTTCAAACCTGATAACCCGTTTTCTTCCCCTCTTTTGAGAATCTTATCTAGCGCAGGTAATTCGTTGCGGTTAGTGGCAACGATGAGCTTTCCGCATAAATCAAATGAGATATTATGTTTCTCAGCAAATTCTATGAGCATATGGTAACCCCTGATGCAGTTCTTAGCTTTTAAACTTCCCGGTTTGTAGTAGATTCCGGAGTGAATGACTCCGCTATTGTTTCCTGTTTGATGTTGTGCGAGCTTTTCTTCTTTTTCAAGAACGCATAATTTTAAACGGGGGTTTGAGGATAAGATCTGATGAGCTGTGGCTAAGCCTACGATTCCACCTCCAACAATGACGACGTCGAACATATTTTTTGTGTTTGACGCGAAATTAGTAAACAGAAACTTTAGCCAAAAGACTCTATAATCCTTCAGTATATTAATCTCTATTCTACAACTCCGAGTTCTGTGCGGTCCGCCTGAGGGATCACAGCACCAATTGGGGCCCCGAGGTAAGTAGGATCACAAAATGTGAACCGTTTAGTTTTATAGTCAAAATGTTCGCCTTGGACCGGAGGAGGCATATTTACACCAACAGCAACATGTTTCGGGAAGGTAACCAATACTGTTTCCAAGCTAGCGAATAGTTCTGTGAGGTAGGCGAAAAAAACGGATCTGTCGTCACAGTCGCTAAAAGGGTAGTGCAGGAACTCGTCTAGATACATGATCTTTTCCGCTTTGAATTGGTCGAGATCTGATTTGTAGGAAAAGGCATCTTGTACCATTTCCAATAAGAACTGGACGCGTTGCTGTTTGGTCATATTTTTGAGTGTAGGCCAGAAGGCTTTGATCAAACTGTTTCGTGTCTCATTTTGTATAGAGGAGTTTGCATAGTTTTCGATTTTCACTAGTGGGAAATTTGATAACAAGTCAGCGGTATTGACATTGTATACTAGCTTATGTTGTTGGCTACCAATTGTAATTTCGCGGATTCCGGACTTCATCGGTAGTTTGATGGATTCATGCGTAAATGAAAACGGATTGTTTTCATCAGTATCTCTGTCCGGGTAGGTGAAAAGGTCTCCTTCAACCTCACCAATCACGAAATAGTTGACACTTCCTTCTGTAAAGTAAGAATGATTATACAGTTGTGTGTCGGATCCAAAAATGAGAATAGGTTTGGTATCTACCAAACCTATTTTTGCAGATAGATAGCTAGACTTCAATATATACCAAACATATGGGGTATGTAGGTTTTTGTCCACAACAGTGTTTTCAATAAATTTTTTGACCAACAGGTAAAACCCATAGTCTGGTAAGGCGTACTTCTCTCGAATGTTATTAAGCCTTTTGACTAGAGAGATAATGGGTGTTTTACTCACTCTGACATAAAAGTAGGCTAACTCAGTATTGTCCCATTCGTTTTCGATCGTGATAAAAATTTTGTCGGAGTATTTTATGTTTAGATCAATGCCGAAGAAATCTAATTCTGTGCTTAGAAGTTCCTCTGGATAGTAATTTAGTTTTTCATATTCTGGTGATCTTATTTTTTTCAAGGTTTGACTTTGTTGATTTTTTACCGTGTGTTTTATAAATCTAGGAATAGAGTCTGGAGCTTCTGGTTGTAGTTTGGGTTTGAATTCCTTTTTTTCTAAGGGGACTTCTAAGCCAACACTTTTCCAGTTTGATTTGATAAATTCTGCAAATAACGAGTCGTTTTTGGCTTTAAACGTAAGATATAGCTCTGATTGCATATTCTTAAATGCCTCAAAGTCGTCCTTTATATTTTGTGCTTTCACTGATGTGAAGGCTAAAAAAGTAAGTATAACTATGATCTTAGTCTTCATGATTAAGGCAGGGTAGTTATGGTCAATTTGTTCTCCGCATACTCGAGAAGCTCCGGTCGACTGCTTTTTAGGCTTCTGGTTTTTTGAACCACTGACCTAAATGTTTCATCTACCATTGTGAATTTCCCAAATGGTATGGTATTGAGCCTTTCAAAAGGTTCTGATTGAGCATATGCGTATATGTACTCTACACCACAAGGACACGTGGTAATCCATTCAAAAGGGAGTTCTATAGTTCTGTTGGCATTTGATGAATTGATCTTAAAGTTATCTACTAACAAAGATTTACGTCCGTCATACCAGACGTTAATAATTCTTATATAAGCAGGTAAGCTGCTTTTTACCATAAGTTTCATCTTCTCACCTGTTTTATAACTAATGGCTCCATTACCTTTCCTCGTCATTAAGTCTATGGACATTCCTTCGTCTACTAAGAGTGTTGGGTGATTGACCTCTTTGTGAATACCTTCTTTCAGACTTTTAATATTAGGCAGATAATTAAGGTCATTCGGTTTTTCAACATGGAAAGAGATAGATTTTAACTTGACAATGTTTAACCCCAAGTATACCTTGGTAAGGCTGACATTGATCGTGATCCCGCTATCATTAGGCCAATAGTTGCCAGTCAAAACCATGCTAGTGTCTTCTTGAGCTCCCAAAAAGTCGATGTTGTTAACAAATACAGATAATTTGTCCTTCAAAAAATGAGAGAGTTCAGAAGCGACCCCCGTAGATTTATAGGTGATGGGGTAAATGACCTTTGGAACGGAAGTATTTAGGTATTCTTTGAAATGGTAATTTATGGTGTTGGCCACTTCTTTTATATGCAAGCTTCTTTGATCTGAGTTTGCTTTAAGCTCTGTTATTTGACGCTTAAACTTGTTAATTCGGCTCACCATTTCACTGGATAGCTCATTCGATAAAATGGAATTAGTAGAAACTAGATTGCTCAAGGCTTCGCTAGCTTCATGTAAGCTTTCATTGAATAAATTCGAAGAAATATTTTTCTGTAACCAATCAATTTGACCACTTAATTGTGAGGTTAAAATTTTCACTTGTTTTTTCAGCGATTGATTAAAATCCTTTTTTTTGATAAATGAAAATGCATACCCAATTTGTTTCTTGTGATCAAGATATATTTCCGTTTTGACACCCGAAGCCTCAAGCTTACTCGATACGATCACATCTTTATTATATATTTCTTCAGATAACCCGTTGGTGTTTTTTAAAGTAGAGGTAGCTACTGATGATATCTTAATATGTATGGATTCTATGAGCAAAGACTTTGATTTACTCGATAGAGCGTCCTGAATGGTGTTGAGATCGTCGCCTTTATGAAAGTAAAGTGTAGCAAACCCAATAAAGTAGTTATTAATGGGGTAAAACTCTTTTCGATGTCGGTATGAAGTCCAAGACGGTTTGTGCTGTTGATTTGAAAATACTTCAATAGGGTGACCGCATCTTGAGTTTTCTACAATAGACTCAACTTCTGTAGTGGATGCGGCCCCATTAAAGGGATTCAATAGTAGTATCAGTATAAGTAATCCCAAAGTTCAATTGTCTTGGTGTGAAAATAGCTCATATTATAAAGATTACTTCAGTCCAAGAATTTTGTCTAATTCTTCTTCGTTGTCCTTTAGTTTGTTTTTTAACTCCCGTTTTACCACGTTCTTAGCTGCTATCTTGGCGTTAACTAATTCATACATAATAGTATATCTATACTCGAACAAGTTATCAATTTGTCGGTACATAACGATTACGGGTTTTATAGGACCGAGTTCTGACTGAATTAGGGTTTTGCTACTAGAGAGAAACTCATCGATAGTTTCTACTTCAGTTGCCGAGAGCTGCGTGCTTGCTTTATTACTAGATACCAATGCAGAGACCTGACTTTGTACTACTCCAGCAAGTAAAGCACGTGTATTGTCTAAGGCATTGGCCTGCGCTACTCCTTCCGATCCTGCTCTTGAGCTACCTGTCGCGGATAAATATTTAGCCGAGCCATTTTCATCCTTGAGGACTGTTAAGACCATGGCTTCTTCAATTTGATTTTCGATTGGTAAGCTACCTGGAAGATTACTGAAACCTTGTTTCTTCCATTTTTTAGCTTCCTTTCTCGCCGTTTTTATGGGCTTACCTCGTTCAATTGATTTTTCTGCTTTTCTGATAGTAGTTTGCCCATATGTCATGCATGACAAGAGCATGAGACCCGATAAGCTTAGAAATTTTCCAATGTTCATTTTCATCTTTTTATTCCTAACTAAAAATTAAAATGGTAAAGTATGGTGTGTTTAGTAATTTATTAGCGTTTAGGATATCATTTCATAACCTATTTAGTGCTGTCTTGATTATATATATTGTAGCTAGCACTGTCCGCAAAATTAGGAGCATTCTCTTTTTTTAGCTGCAAAGGCTTGGCAACAGGAGTTTCCTGACTCGCATTTGGTTGTTTTGTAAAGAAAAACACACCAACAATTAATGCTATCGAGGCCGCAAGTCCTATAAAGTACCTTGTTTTTTGTTGCTTGTTACGGACACTTTCCTCGTGAATTTGAGCTAATTCCTTTCTCAATTCGGCTTCTCCAAATGCCTTTATACCTTTCGTTATTGCCTCGAAAACCTCTTTTTCCTTGTTAAGATCCAAATCAACATTTTGATTAGAATCTTGTTTTAATTCGTCTATAAAGCGATTGAATTCTTCGTTTTTCATTCCTGCTAAATTTTAGTTGTACCAGTGGTTGTTTATGGTTAATCACTGGTCACTAGGTTTTGTCAACACCATTGAATAAAAATTATAAAGAAAAGTTGTTAAGAAGTGTTTCTCCATATTTATCCTGGATGGTATTTCTAAGGTTTTTCAGACATCTGTATTTCTTTTCTCTTACTACTTGTTCAGAGTTGTAGCCTAGTCTCTGTGCTATGTGTTGATTATCAAGCATTTCAAAATAAGAGAGTAACAAGATGTCTTTACAGTTTTTCCCTTGACCGGACATTAAGTCGACAACTTTTTTTACCAGTTCGTTTTGTGAGTAACCAGCTAGTTCAAAATCTAACTCCTCTGCCTGAGCATCTTCATGGTCCGAAATATCCATGAAGGCTTTATGTTTTTGTAGCTTTCTCAACCAAATACGTTTTCCTATGCCGTAGAGATAAGTAGATATTGAGGAAGTCAACTCGAAGGTCTCTTTCACAATGTTATTATAAAAAACAACGAAGGACTCTTGAAATACATCTTGGGCATCATCTTCATCACCAGAATTCCTCAAAACCATTTTTTTTATGGTTGGGAAATACTTATTGTAACATATCTCTAGTGATTTCCGGTTTCCATTTCTTATGCTTTCAATAATCTGGACGTCTGTCATTGTTTAACTGGTATAAATAGGAAATACCACTAAAGTATTGCCTTTGAGGACATTTTGGAATTTTATGTTCTATTTCTAATTTTTGAAATAGAACATTTTCCAAAATTACCTTGAAAACATATATTAAATATTGCTATACTACAATAATCAAGTGCTTTGTACAAACCAGCTATTAAACTTCATAGAGATCAGTTGCTTCCTTTTGAGTTATAGGTTTTCTTGAACAACTAAGAGATAGATATTTCTGACTACCTGGACTAATGAATGGTCTATTTCCTAATAAATATAAAGTCGCCTCCACCCTCATCTCCTACATTTTGAATGGTACCAAACTGAGGGACAACATTGCTATTGTTGATTACTGCCAGCCTTAAATTATGAAATAATTCTGATGCAGGTAAATATTTTTTTGTGTTGTCTTTTAATCGTTTGACTAAGTATTTTGTGAAGACACTTTTATCTGGCACTTTGGTTAGGGTACCAGAGGTCATAGCCTTTCTACTATTTAGTTGATAAAGTTGACGAACAGCTCTTGTTGATGTACTTTCATTGTAATCAAGTGAAACCTCCCTAGCTTTAAATATTCCTCCTGCAAAGCAGGCGTCAGCTACTAATAAGGTGTGTTTCGTATTTAGCTCTTTCAAGTAATCTCTTAAAGTACTGTTTCGAAACCATTCAGCTTTACTATTCCTTTTACCGTCAGATGGAATCCAGTATCCTACCTCAGATTTTGAGTCCCAATATCCATGACCAGCATAAAATATCAATAAATTATCTCTCGCTGTTACTCTGCTGCTAAGTTGGTCTAACGCATTAATAATATCTCGTCGTTTGGCATTGGTTAACTGTACAATATTGTCCTCTTTGAAAGTATAATTTTTTTGAAGCACTTCTGTTATGGATTCCATATCACTAATAGGGTTATCTAAATCCGAAAGCACTGACTCTTCATACTCGTTGACACCGATTAGCAAAGCGTAATATTCGCCTACTTCTCCCAAGACTCTATCATGGACTGCAAAACTACTATTGATAGGTTTGGACACAGAAAAACTAATTATTTCGAGCTTATCGTGATTATCAACAACTTCAAAATGTATGGAATCTAATCCAGTAAGCATTACTAACTTTTCGAATCTCCCTCCTGGGAGTACTAATATTTCTTGTTGGTTGACCTTTAGGCTTTTAACACCTTCTTCGTCAGTAACAATTCCTTCAATTCGTGTGACTCCACTTGAACTTTCTGGAGCAAAAGCCCGTGATTTAGTGAAAGAAGAGGGTTTTAGAATTTCAATTTCAGATTTACTATTTGATCTAAAATCAACGTAAATATTATCTGAAACCGTTTCAGTAATTTGGGCAATAAGGTTATTAATTGTAAAAAATAACAAAGACAATAGTAGAAGTAGTCTGTTCATATCATCGTAATTAATGAATAATGAACAAAATTAAAATTAAGAAAAGGAAAAAACTAGTTAAAAATAAAAGTTTTTGTGATTTGATGTGATAATTCGAGATTATCAGTCTGGTAGTGCACTAAGTAGTTATTTGTAAATCATTAGCTTCTGCAAGTCGCTTAATCCATCTTTTGTTTTGAGTCTGTACAAGTAAACACCACTGGAAAGGTCAAGCATAGATTCAATACTGTAGTACTTATTATTGTCCACTTTATGCTTTATCACCTTGACTATATTGCCTCTAAGATCATAAATCTGAAAAACCAGATCAACTTCGTCTTGTTTTCCTGTTGCTAATCCTTTGAATGTTACCCTACCTGTAGTTGGATTTGGGTGAACTGTTGGAAGGATTAGCTCAGATGGTATTAGTTGGTTATTTCCATAATAGAATTCTACGCTTTGTCCTATTTTGGCATTAAACTGAATATGATCTTGATTCTTCATATTGATCATTTTCATTTGTGGTCTAAGTAGAAGCATTACATCGCTTTCTAATAAAGATGCACCTTGATTGTTCCAGCTAAGTGTAGTAGTACCTGAAGAAAATATTTCAAATAGCCATACTCCTTCTTTATTTGGTGCTTTGATATTGGCTGCTAAGTTTTTATCGGATACCAGCCCAAACTGTAAACTTTCTGAGAAGCTAGGTGGGACAGGGGCGTCATATTTATCTCTAGTGTCTTGGGCATCTTCGTGCATTCCGAAGGCGTATACGTTTGAAGAGAGTATCTCACTAGTAAGCGTAATAGACAATTGCCAGTTGTTTTGGTTCGATACAGAGTAGCTAGGTGCTTTAAGGAATCTTGAAGCAGAGACTACATTAGGGTTATCGGCTTCAATGGTTGGAATTATTAATGTCCTGCGCTGTCTGGTATAAGCCATAGCACCTTGGAACAGTCCTAAAGTATCTGATTTGTAATATCCTGATTTATAACAATTTATAACCAGATCAGTCGTGTCTTGTATTGTTCCTTTTCGAATATTATAACTTAATAGAGTGTCAAGGCTAATGACGAAACCATGTGGGTTACCAATCATATTCCATCCGGAATCGAGGGAGATCATAAATTCTCCATTGTCATTTAGAGGGACTGGACTACCTTCAGAGATGCTTAGTGATATATCTAGATCAGAGTTGAACCAATAACCGGTACCAGGTACTATTGCTGAGTCCATTCCAAGCTCTCGATACGACTGATTTGGTCCGGGCCCCACAACGCGCCAGTTTTTTTTCTGTGTTTCTGGTGTTATTCCGCGTATAAAATCGGACACGCTCAAGTTCGCTCTTGGTACACCAAAAAGCCTGTAGGTTTCAAGGGTTTTGCCACGATCGAATATTGACTTCTTATTGATCTTATAGGTGTTAATTTCAAATTGTTTGACAGAGGTTAAAACACCGTCGGTAGCAGAGATCCAGAATTTAATACCCTCGCTATCTTCAGAAAAGTCTACTTTTGAGATGAGTTCATTTCCTGAGTTGATCGATAGAATTTTGGTAGATTCGATTTCAGCGGAATCTAACAGAGTATAGGTGAAGTCCTCATGATCTGGTTTGATGAAACTTATTATAGAGTTTGACCTAGTTCCTGCTACCATTTTATCATGAGTAATCCAAAAGTCTGTTAGCTCAGGATCCATATCCTGGATATCGATCACGAATATTTCAGTGGTATCAAGGCCCAGTGCATCGTGAACTGAAACCCGGATGGAGTACTGATTTCGTTCTTCAAAATCAAAGCTTTTATTGGTAATTAAGTTATCACCAGAAAGTTCAAAATATTGGTTGTCAATGTCTCCTGGACCCATGGATAAAGAGAATGTCAAGATATCATCGTGGTCAGGATCTTGTGAGGTAAATTTTCCTATATACGAGCCCTTTGGTAAATTTTCTCGTAGCGAACTATTGTTAAGGCTAATGTTGAAAGGTCTTTCGTTAACATTATCAATAAATATTGAAGACGTTAAAGGTGTCTTAAGTCCTCCTTGATCTCGTGATTCTATAGTGATTTGATACTCAGATCTTTCTTCATAGTTAAACGAGCGACTGGTGATCAAAGAGTCGTTAGATATGTAAAAGTCACTTTGATCACTGAGATAAGTATATGTGAATGATTGATTTGCATCTGGATCTTCTGTTTCTAATTTTCCCACAAACGTACCAGCAGGCAAGTTTTCGTTTATTTTATTCTGGCTGATGCTTATGGCCGTTGGTCTTTCATTTTGGTCGTTGATTTTTAATGTTATGCTTTCATATAAAACATGATTATGCTGACTTTGGGCTTTTATAAGTAATAGGTATTCGGTTTGGCTTTCATAATCGAAAACTTCACCTGTCAATAACGTGTTGTTTACAATGCTGAACAGGGGATTATTAAAGTTTTGTGAAGTATCGGGCAACGAATATGTATAGGTCTGATTGAAATCGGGATCTACGATACTTAGCTGCCCAATGTAAGAACCAGGACTTTGATTCTCCATTATTTCGTCATTGTCTAAGACTATACCTTTTGGTGCTTCCTCTAAATTGTTAATCGTAATCGTTATATTCTGAATGGTTTCTAGTCCACCTTGGTCAGTTGCTTTTATGCTGATGGTATAGCTGTTCTTATTCTCAAAGTTGAATACTTGATTGGCGAGCAGTGAGTCATTTAGAATTGCGAAGCTGCTGTTGTCATTATCTCCATCAGCGAACTCGTAAGAGAACGTTTGATTGTTGTCCGGGTCATTAGTGGAGAGTTCACCGATTAGGTCATTGATGGAATTGTTTTCGTCGATGTTGTTGTTATCGATGGTAATGTCGATCGGTTTTTCATTGACATCATTGATGCTAATAGTA
>CAYMST010000173.1:0-10127 GCA_964393115.1 uncultured Roseivirgaceae bacterium
TAGAAACGTTGATTGAGGCAGGAAAAAGTAGTGAAGAGGCCAAAAAAGAGGCCCCTTTGTTGCTAGCAGCACAAGAGATGTTGAAGAAATGGGAGTCCGGTGATGAAGAGGTTACGGCACTATGGAAAACCATGAACGGATGGGTATATGAGGGGTTCGATGCTACCTATAAGAGTATTGGAGTAGCATTCGATAAGTATTATTATGAATCAAACACCTACTTGTCCGGAAAAGATATTGTTGAAGAAGGTCTTGAAAAAGAAGTGCTCTTCAAAAAGGAAGATGGATCAGTTTGGATTGATTTAACGGCCGATAAACTAGATGAAAAGCTATTGCTCAGAGGAGATGGTACTTCAGTTTATATGACCCAAGATTTGGGTACGGCTGAGCTTAAATATGCTGACTATCCTTTCGATAAGTCAGTTTACGTCGTAGGAAATGAGCAAGATTACCATTTTCAGGTTCTCTTTAAAATACTAGAGAAAATGGGACGTGGTTTTGCTGATGGGATGTATCACTTATCATATGGTATGGTAGACCTTCCAAGTGGTAAGATGAAATCTCGCGAGGGAACAGTAGTAGATGCCGATGATTTAGTACAGGAAATGATCGATACTGCCGAAGAACATACCAAAGAGTTGGGCAAGATTGATGGGTTTAGCGAATCAGAAGCCAAAGAGCTCTATAAGAAACTTGGTGTTGGAGCATTAAAATACTTTTTGCTGAAAGTTGACCCTAAGAAAAGAATGCTTTTCAACCCTAAGGAATCCATAGAATTCCAAGGACATACTGGGCCATTTATCCAGTACACGCATGCAAGAATTTCGGCCATCGTTCGTAAGGCCAGTCAGATAGGCGTATCCTTTGAGTCGATTGATGTGGATAAAGTTGAGTCACTAACCGAAGTAGAGCTCGGCCTTATTCAGGAACTACACTTGTTTCCTGCTAAAGTGAAGCAAGCGGCTCAGGAATATTCACCTAGTATTATTGCTAATTATGTTTTTGATTTAGCGAAAACGTACAATCGGCTTTATCAAGATACACCGATTCTAAATGATACTAATCCAGACTTAGTAAACTTTCGAGTGGCAATCTCAAATATCACAAAAAAAGTGATCAAATCTGGGATGGAGCTTTTAGGTATTGGTGTACCTGACAGGATGTAAAAAAATATTACCCCATGGTGACTTGTTATTTGCAGTATGAAATTGACCCCTATAGGGTGAGTGAGTTTGAGACATATGCCAAACGCTGGATTCCCTTGGTTGAGAAGTTTGGAGGTAAACATCATGGGTATTTCCTTCCTCATGAAGGAGCAAATAATAGGGCGTTAGCGTTGTTTAGTTTTCCGTCCCTGGCGGCTTATGAAACCTACAGAAAAGACAGTATGCAAGATGAAGATTGTCTTGCGGCTTATGATTATGCGGTTCAGACCAAATGTATTTTGAGTTATGAACGATCGTTTATGAAACCGGTTTTTTCATGAAGTTAAATGAAGAAGTAAAAGTTTTCTTAGATCAGAGTGTGCTTTGTTGGTTAGCCACTTGTGATGAAAATGGAGTGCCAAATGTGTCTCCAAAAGAAGCTTTTACGTACGTAGACGATGTTATCGTAATAGCCAATATCGCGTCTCCAAACAGTGTGAAAAACATAAAGACCAACAAGTATGTTTGTTTGAGTATTTTGGAAATTTTTGTCCAAAAAGGATTTAAGATACTTGGCGAAGCGGAGGTTATAACAGCTGAAAATGATCATTTTGAACGATATAGTGTGCCACTAAAGGAAATACTTGGTTCAAGTTTTTCTTTTTCGCAAATCATAACGATTCAGGCAACTTCGGTTGCTCCCATTATAGCACCGAGTTACCGGTTTTTAAATAAGGGCGAATCGGAGATGAAGGAGTTATCTTTTCAAACGTATCATGTTAAACCTAACGAAAAAAACTAGTTTCATCTGATCGAATGGGAAACACTCAGGAATGGATATCCGCATTTAGATTGAGAACCTTGCCTTTATCTTTTTCATGTATTGGAATGGGAGCTTTCTTAGCGGCCTGGAGAGATTCGTTTGACGGAATGACGTTGGCTCTATGTCTGTTAACAACACTGTTTTTGCAAGTGCTGTCTAATCTGGCGAATGACTATGGGGATTCAAAGCATGGCGCAGATAGCGATACCCGTCAAGGGCCGTCACGAGCAGTTCAGCGCGGTGCTATTTCACTCCATGCCATGAAGAAGGCAATTATTATTACAGCCATACTTTCTTTTATCTGTGGATTTGGTCTTATCATATATGTTTTCCATAATGATCTCTTGTTACTATTCACATTTCTGGGGATTGGAATATCCTCTATAGTGGCGGCTGTATTATATACGAATGGTAAAAAGCCATATGGATATGCGGGATTGGGCGATATCTCGGTCTTTGCCTTTTTTGGGTTGGTTGGTGTTTTTGGAACTTATTTTTTATTCACTCAGTCTCTTGACTGGGATGTCATACTCCCCGCAGCTACTTGCGGTATCTTCTCAGTAGCGGTCTTGAATATCAATAATATCCGCGATATTCAGTCTGACGTAGAAGCAGGTAAAAAATCTATTCCCGTAAGGATTGGTAGAGCTAATGCTGTTCTTTATCACGGATTATTGTTGACGTCGGGTTTCATTCTAGCCCTGATTTTTGTGATTCATCAATATCAGAGTTACTGGCAGTTTTTGTTTTTTTTAGTCATTCCTTTTCTCATAAAAAATGGAAGAGCCGTAGCGCGCCATCAGGATGCTTTAGCGCTCGACCCATATCTCAAGCAAATGTCACTAAGTACTTTGATTTTCGTCATATTGTTTGGAATCGGTTTACTCATCTCTTAGCGTCGTGCATGATGTCCAGAAAGTAGGAGAGGTTTAAAGAAACGATGTAGAAAAGGATGTTAAGTTTTATGTTCTGCAATCATCCGATTAATCTGCTTAGATAGTAAAACAGTTGAACTATTTTTGCATGAAACGGTAATGTTAAAGTGTCACGAAAGAAGAAAAATAATCATAAGGATCGTGAAGGTGTAGTATACAGCACCAATCCTGATTTTGAATTTAGCCTTAATATTCCCTCAGAAGAGGAAACGCTTCCCAATCAGCAGCAAGACTTGCGTGTGTCTTTGGATACCAAACTAAAGGCTGGTAAGAAAGCTACGGTGATCAAAGGGTTTGTAGGTACCGCATTCGACTTGAAAACCTTGGAAAAGAAATTAAAGGCAAAATGTGGAGTTGGTGGGAGTTCCAAAGACGGGGAAATCATCATTCAGGGTGATGTGGTGGCTAAAATCATGGATATCTTAAAAGATGATGGTTACCAAGTGAAACGCAGCGGAGGATAAGCTTTTTAACGATTATGCTAGAACTGTTTTTTATGTATCGGTTAGGAGTGGTCATCCGAAAAAGAGTGACAGAGCGCGGCCAGGCTCCATTGCCTTACCTGATTTTGATGGTGATGCTTTGGATTGGCTTAGAGATCGTTGGGGCCAGACTAGGTACTTACTATTTCAAAGAGAACCTACTCATGATGTTCGTCTGCGCCATAACGGGAGGTGCTATAGGAGGCTTTCTTAGCTATCAAGCGGCAAAACATATATAATTTCTTTTGGTACTCAGTGAGCATCAAACCGAAAAGCTTTAAGCTTTCATTTTATAAAGTCTATTTTAGAGCTGATAAAATCAACTCTTTGGTGTAGTTATCTTGTGGGTTCTATATTATCAAGAGTCGTTGCCAAGGTAAGGTCTGCCTCAAATACTATTGGGTTAAAGTTATGTAAACTTGATGTTTGTATAATTATCTCACGTATTCCAGATAAGTCATCATGATATATCGCAGATTACCTGTAATTTGCGGCTTCAAATTATTTCTACGCATTGATGAACGATATTTTAAGGATAGCGGTACAGAAATCCGGTCGATTAAGTGAAGATTCGCTCAAGCTTTTCAAGGAGTGTGGTATTAAATTCAACAACGGCGGAAAAAAACTAAAAGCTGTTTCGGATAATTTTCCTGTTGAGTTTTTGTTTCTAAGGGACGATGATATTCCCGGTTATGTTGAAGATGGTATTGCAGACTTGGGTATAGTCGGAGAGAATGTTCATTTGGAGCTAGAAAAGGATGTTGAAGTAATTCGAAAATTAGGGTTTTCAAAATGCAGACTTTCATTGGCGGTTCCTAGAGGGGTGGCATATGATGGACCAGAATACTTTGATGGGAAGAGTGTAGCTACTTCTTATCCTAACTTACTAACAAGATATTTTGAAGGAAAGGGTATTAACGCGGATGTTCATGAGATCAGCGGCTCTGTAGAAATAGCACCTGGCATTGGATTAGCAGCGGGTATTTGTGACCTAGTAAGCTCAGGTAGTACGCTTCTTTCTAATGGATTAGATGAGAAAGATATCGTTATGAAATCTGAGGCTGTACTCATTGGAAAGCGAATTTTCTCAAACGACGAAAGAGCCATTTTGGACAAGCTCTTGTTCAGATTAGAAGCCGTTTATGCAGGACGCAATAACAAATACATATTGTTAAATGTTCCTAATGAGAAATTAGAATCGGTAGTCTCTATTTTACCTGGTATGAAAAGCCCTACGGTTGTGCCATTGGCGGAAGAGGGGTGGAGTTCTCTGCACTCAGTGATCAATGAAGATGTTTTCTGGGAAAAAATTGATCAGTTGAAGGCTGCGGGAGCGGAAGGTATTTTAGTAGTACCTATCGAGAAAATGATACTATAATGATGAAGATAGCCACACGCCCGGAGAGGGACGAATGGTATAAATTTCTTGCACGACCGGCAGATGATTCAGAAAAAGTAGAAGCAATCGTCAAACCCATACTTGAGGAAGTCAAAAGAGATGGAGATAAGGCGCTCAAAGCCTTCGCAGCTAAATTTGATAAGGTAGATCTTAAGGAATTGTGCGTTTCCAAAACTGAATTTGAGGCGGCGGCAAAGCAGGTTCCAGAAGAATTGGCTAAAGCGATTAAAGTAGCAAAGGCTAATATTGAGTTGTTTCATCAGGCGCAAAAGGAGAAGAAAGTCTCTGTTGAAACTATGCCCGGGGTGAAATGCTGGAGGAAAAGTGTTCCAATTCAGAAAGTAGGATTGTATGTGCCGGGAGGTACTGCACCTTTGTTTTCAACAGTATTAATGTTGGCTATACCGGCAAAAATAGCTGGATGTCAGGAGATTGTCTTGAGTACTCCAACAGATGCATCAGGAAACGTGAACCCAGTCGTATTGTATACTGCACATCTACTCGGGATCTCTAACGTGATAAAATTAGGGGGAGCACAAGCTATAGCCGCTATGACTTATGGTTCAGAGTCTGTGCCCAAAGTAGACAAGATTTTCGGTCCTGGAAACCAATTTGTAACGGTAGCCAAGCAATTAGCGGTTAAGGATGGTGTTGCCATTGATATGCCAGCTGGCCCTTCCGAAGTAGCTGTTTTTGTAGATAAAAGTTCAAATCCAACTTTTGCAGCGGCTGACCTGCTTTCACAAGCAGAGCACGGTATAGACAGTCAAGTGGTACTCATATCTTCTAGTAAAAAGATGGCATACTTAGTTCTGGAAAAAGTGGAAGAACAGTTGCCTCAACTACCGAGAAAAGATATCGCGAAGAAGGCATTAGAAAATAGTTGGATTGTTATTGTTAACAATAAGAAAGAAGCCGTCGCCCTGATCAACGACTATGCTCCAGAGCACTTGATTTTATCTGTTGAAAAAGCTGACAAAATTGCGAAAAAAGTCATCAATGCCGGATCTATTTTCGTGGGTGAGTTTACACCAGAGTCAGCAGGTGATTACGCTTCAGGTACGAACCATACGTTGCCTACTTCGGGATGGGCTCGATCTACAGCCGGAGTATCGTTAGATAGCTTTGTGAAGAAAATTACATATCAGAAAATAACGAATCAAGGTCTGTTACATATTGGTAATAGCATCGAAATAATGGCTGCTGCTGAACAATTAGATGGTCACAAAAACGCCGTGAGTGTTCGTTTGAAATATATCAAGGATAATGCCAAACCTAAAGAAGCTACTCAGACCACATTTGAGTAATCTCAAACCCTATTCTTCTGCTCGTGATGAATATACTGGAAAGGCAAAGGTGTTTCTCGATGCCAATGAGAATGCTTTAGGTTCCGTTACGAAAAGAAACCTGAGTAGGTATCCTGACCCATATCAGACGGAGGTAAAGGAAAAGTTATCTGATATTATTGGTGTTCCTACCCCAAATATTTTTTTGGGAAATGGAAGTGATGAACCAATTGACTTACTTTTTCGAGCTTTTTGTGAGCCTGCTTCTGAAGACCACGTTATTCTTTGTCCTCCTACATATGGTATGTATCAGGTCTGTGCTGATATTAATAATGTCAAAGTAAAAGAGGTATCACTTACTACGGAGTATCAACTGGATGTTAAATCTATAAAGACAGCGATAGACCAAAACACCAAGTTGATTTTTATCTGTTCTCCCAACAACCCAACAGGTAATAATATCAAGGAAGCAGATATTCTACAGGTTATCCAACATGCTGGCGATGCTCTGGTTATAGTGGACGAGGCCTATATTGACTTTTCATCTTCTCCGAGCTTTGTAGCACAGCTAAATACTTACGACAACTTATTGGTTTTGCAAACCTTTAGCAAAAGCTGGGGTATGGCTGCCGCTCGATTGGGTATGGCATACGCACACCGTGATATTATTGCGGTGCTAAATCAGATCAAATACCCCTATAATCTTAGTCAACAAACTCAAGATTTGGCTATAGAAGGGCTGAAAAACCATGTTTCGAAAAATACAATGGTTTCAGAGATATTGCGCAACAAGACTACTCTAAGGGATTCACTAGAGCGGTTAGAGCTCGTTGTGCATATCTACCCTTCGGATGCCAATTTCTTCTTAGTAAAGGTTTTAGATGCTACAGCTGTTTACAACTACTTGTTGGAAAAATCTACGATTGTAAGGGATAGGAGTAAAGTTTCCCTATGTGAGAACTGCCTGAGGATAACCGTGGGTACTCAAGAAGAAAATAAAACTTTGCTGGAAGGCCTGAAAAGTTTTAGGCTAGAAGAAGAATAGAAAATATTTAATTGGCTAGCAATCAGAGCTGAATTTTAAAGAGTTATGTCCAAGAAAAAAGTATTATTCATTGATCGTGATGGTACCATTATAGTGGAGCCTCCAATAGATTATCAAGTGGATTCATTGGAGAAACTAGCGTTTTACCCAAAAGCCATATCAAACCTTCGAAAAATAGCTGAGGAAATGGACTATGAGTTGGTAATGGTAACCAATCAGGATGGTCTTGGTACCAATTCTTTTCCTGAAGATACTTTTTGGCCAGCACAAAATAAAATGCTGAAAACGTTAGAGGGTGAGGGGATTTTCTTCGATGAGATCTTTATCGATAAGACGTTTGAACATGAAAACGCTGAAACTCGTAAACCAAGAACCGGACTTTTAACGAAGTACTTCTCTGACGAATATGATATGTCTGCTTCATATGTTATTGGCGATCGTTGGACAGATATCATATTGGCCGAAAACTTAGGTGCGAATGGTATTCAAATTGCAGACACTCCAAGTGATTCGAGTAATCACCTAGCACTCTACACCACTGATTGGGATAAAATATATGACTTCCTAAAGATGCCGCAGCGTATTGCGGAAGTAAAAAGAACAACTAAGGAAACAGACATATTTATTAAACTAAATCTAGACGGGACTGGTAAAACGGATATCACAACAGGACTTGGTTTTTTTGATCATATGTTGGATCAGATTGGCAAGCACTCCAATACGGATCTTGAAATAAAAGTAAAAGGAGATCTTCATATAGATGAGCATCATACTATAGAAGACACGGCGCTAGCCTTAGGGGAGTGTTTTCTAAAGGCTATCGGGGATAAAAAAGGGGTATACAGGTATGGCTTTTTACTTCCGATGGATGAGTGTTTGGCACAAGTAGCTATTGATTTTGGAGGCAGACCGTGGTTTATTTGGGATGCGGAGTTTAAGCGAGAGAAAATCGGGGAGATGCCAACAGAGATGTTTTACCACTTTTTCAAATCATTTTCAGATACTGCGAAATGTAATTTGAACATGAAGGTAGAAGGGGATAACGAGCATCATAAAATTGAAGCTTTGTTTAAAGGATTGGCTAAAGCCATAAAAATGGCGGTTACTAGAGATAAAACTGCTTTGGAGGTCCTTCCAAGCACTAAGGGAGTGCTTTAAAGTATAATTTTGAGATGATTGGGTAGCTGTTATATTGCTGAAAATCAATTAACTTTCATGAAAAACCAATCGGATAATGAAAGTCAACGTTAAAGTAAGCATCCCTAAGGCCAAAGAAGAGGTTTGGGACAAGATTACCAACATAGAGGATTCTGTTAATGTCATCTCTGGAATTGAAAAACTTGAAGTCCTTAACAAGCCAGAAAGTGGTTTTATAGGATTTAAGTGGCGCGAAACTCGCAAGATGTTTGGGAAGGAAGCTACTGAAGTGATGTGGATAACGGATTGTGCTGAATATGATCATTATAACGTTTCAGCAGAGAGTCATGGCTCAAAGTATGAATCAGTTATCTCTGTTCGTGAAAAACAAGGAGAGACCACGTTAGCCATGGATTTTACAGCTATTCCGCAAACTACATCAGCTAAGGTTATGTCCTTGCTAATGGGATGGATGTTTGCTGGCCCAACGAAAAAAGCGTTACAACAGGATTTAGAGGATATAAAAATGTCATTAGTATCGAACTGAGGTTTGATTTTATTCGTCGTAATATGACATAGCGAAGTGAAGACTAGTCAGATTTAGACTGGGTATGCAAAGTAATGGAGAAGGATTAGTGTCAGAGTTTTTAAGGGAGCACTTTGATGAGTAAGCATTATTAAGAATTAGCCATTGATTTTAATGGTCAAAATAGATTTTCTTCCTTATTTTTTCCATTGTATTAACATTTGTGTTTTTTTGTGGCTAAATTAACATGTTTGGTGTCCCATTTTTGGTTATCGTATTATAAGCGTTCACTTTTGCTCATTACAATCTTAATTTAATTTTTGAAAGGAAGTAGATAGCTTAAATATTGCTTGGATGGTTTCCGTATTCATTAAAATATGCCATTGACACGAAATTTGATAAATAAAATATTTAATAAAGACGAAGAGGTAGCCGGGATAAGTTCGCGAGAGTTAAACGAGTTTTTTGGATATTTAAAATCAATGTCTTCTACTCTTGATAGCAGCAAGTTAAAAGCAGCTATAGAGGGTCTCCTTGTGTCATCTAAATCCGAACAGTTATCTGCGTTAGCAAATATTTTTTTATACTTCGAAAAAACGTTTCTCAACAATAGTAGTATGCCAGAGGAGTCTCAACGGCATATGAGGAATGATATAAGACAGAAGTTTCCAGCACTTTTCGTCAACAGATATTTTGGCTTGATTTTTAAAACTAAATATCAACAAAGAGCTCAATTAGCACACCTTTTTGTTGATATCGTATTTGAGAGAGCAGATGATGTAATTGACGTTGGCCAGCAGGTATTGAAAGAAAACTATGATCGAAGAGTAAGAGCAGTTTTCGGCAAATTTGGTACTGGTAAAATATCTTATAAAGAAGTTACGAATGAGCTTCGAAATGATCTTCATCGTGTTTTTACCGTTCTCTCTAATAAACATAGTGAAACCAAGGTAACGGCTTGGTTTCAACACTCATACAATATTTTACTTACCCATTTTAAGTTCCTTGATCAGTTTTCGTTTTTAGTTGCTATTCTACCAGAATTCCTGCTTGATGAGCAACAACAAAGCTTATGGACCAGATCACAACTGGAAGAAGCGCTAGTTGAGAAAAAAGATATGCTTGAGGATGCCAATTTGCGTCTCAAGGAAGAAATTGAGCAAAAGGAAGCAGCTAAGCTAGAGCTCAAACAGCAGGCTGATCGTCTGAATCAAATCATTGCGAATGCAATGGATGGTGTGGCGTTCATGGATCAAAACGGGGAAATTATTCTTTGGAACACACAAGCAGAGAAGATATTTGGTTGGAAGAGCGATGAAGTGATTGGTCAAATGTTATCAGGTTTGGTA
>CAYMST010000174.1:0-9935 GCA_964393115.1 uncultured Roseivirgaceae bacterium
GTGAAAAAAGGCGTGCTGAGGAGTTACATCATTGATAGCAATGGAAAAGAACATATTTACATGTTTGCACCTAAGGGGTATATTATTGGTGATATTGAAGCGATGGAATATCGTCAACCCACACAGTTGTATATCGATTGCCTTGAAGACAGTGAGATCATCCTTTTTGACAAGGAACAATTATCTTCTTTTTTGTCCAAAGAACACACGGTGTTTTTTAATCAGTTACTCTCGAGGAGAATTGGGCGGCTTCAGCGAAGGGTTCTGATGTTAATGGGGACGCCAGCCAAAAACAGGTACGACTATTTTTTAGACATCTACCCCGAATTACCCAATCGAGTGCCTCAAAGAATGATCGCTTCTTACTTAGGGATTACGCCGCAAACGCTGAGTTCGATACGAAGCGAAATGGCTCGGAGAAAATAATTTCATTTCTTCATCTAGGCGAATGCATACCAAAAATTAACGCCTAAAATTTGTGTCATAATCTTATCTTACGTTTATGGTCAAGGAATATACAAATGGTGAAATAACCATAAAATGGCAACCTAAGATTTGCCAACATGCTGGAGTATGCGTTAAAACATTACCCCAAGTGTACAACCCAAAGGCATCTCCATGGATTGCCATTGAAAACGCTACTACCGAGCAATTAAAAGATCAAATCTCTCAATGTCCTTCTGGCGCTTTAAGTTTTGTAACCAATAAATAGATATGAGTAAACCCAAAATAGTTGATAGAAAGCCTATTAAAGTAGAACTGAAAAAAGGAGAAGAGCAGTACTGGTGCGCCTGCGGATTGAGTAAAAACCAGCCCTATTGCGACGGTTCGCATAGAACCACAGACATTACGCCCAAACAGTTTGTTGCGGAAGAAACAGGTGAAGCGTATTTATGTATGTGTAAGCATTCGAAAAATCCTCCTTACTGTGACGGAACACATGCGAAACTGAAAGAAGAAGATACTTCCTCGGATGCTGAAGCTCCTTCAGGTGACGGTCCAACTAAGGAAGAGCCCACCTTGACGTATATTAAAGAACTGGCTAGAAACGGGCTTACTAAAACAGGACATCATGGAGAAATGGGTGCCATGGGAATACCTATTCCAGAGCTCCCGCAATGGAAAGATATTCAAATTTTAGCGGCTCAAATGGCGACCAAGCCGTTGATGGAAGATGTTCCTGTTAGTTCAGAGTTGATTATAGGTCCAAATGCCAAAAAACCATTGAAATTAGGGATTCCGCTATTTGTTTCGGATATGAGTTTTGGTGCTTTGTCTGAAGAAGCTAAAATCTCCTTAGCAAAGGGTGCTGAACTGGCTGGAACGGGAATCTGCTCTGGTGAGGGGGGAATGCTTGAAGAAGAGCAACAAGCGAACTCTAAGTATTTCTATGAGTTGGCATCCGCCAAATTTGGCTTCGATTGGGATAAATTGAAAAAGGTACAAGCCTTTCATTTTAAAGGAGGACAAGGAGCTAAAACAGGAACTGGAGGTCATCTATCGGCTAACAAGGTTATCGGGAAAATTGCTCAGGTGCGAAATCACAAAGAAGGGACTGCAGCAGTATCGCCTCCTACTTTTGATGATTTACATACAGCAGAAGACTACAAGATCTTTTCGGACAAAGTACGTGAAGTAACGGGAGGCATTCCAATTGGTTTTAAACTATCAGCCAATCATATTGAGGAAGACATTCAGTTTGCGTTAGATGCAAGTGCTGACTACATCATTTTGGACGGTCGAGGAGGAGGTACGGGTGCTGCTCCTTTGATTTTTAGAAATAATATTTCGGTACCTACTATCCCTGCTTTGGCTAGAGCAAGGCATTATTTGGATAAAGTGAATAGAAAAGATGTTACACTTATCATTACCGGAGGGATTCGTGTGCCAGAGGATTTTATTAAAGCTATGGCACTGGGAGCCGATGGAATTGCCGTATCAAACTCTGCTTTACAATCGATTGGTTGTGTCGCTGCAAGGATGTGTAATACCAACAATTGCCCAGCTGGAGTAGCAACCCAAAAACCTGAATTAAGAAAGCTATTAAACATCGATAAATCCGCCAATCAACTGTTTAACTTCTTCTCTGCTTCTACTGAACTTATGAAAGTCATGGCAAGAGCATGTGGACATAACCATTTGAACCAATTCAATCAAAAGGATATTACGACATGGAAAAAGGATATGGCAGAATTAACAGGAATAAAATTTGCTGGCATGGCATAAAACGAATGTCGAGCATATCTCACGATTACGGTTTGAGAGTAATCTCAAACCGTTTTGGTAAGGGTATAAGATGAATTAAATAAGGGCTGGCCCACATTATATAAAGTCTATTTAAGAGCTGCTACAAAACCTAGCAATACACTGATGAAATCACTCTTTTGTGTAATTGTCTTATGGATTCCATATAATTTCGGGAATGTATTGATCAAGCTCTAATGAATTAAAACGAACTACAATTCGCAAGAAACTTTGAGAGATACCGAAACAATTGTCTGATCTTTAGTCGATGCAAAAGGAAACTATAGAATATTATTTGGAGGCAGTAAATCGGGCTATTGAGTTTATCGAATCCAATACTTCCAAAAATATCGGCTTAGAAGAAATTGCAGAATATTCATTGTTGTCCAAGTACCACTTTCATCGGGTATTTAAATCCATAATTGGAGGAACGGCAAAGGAATATCTTACTCGGCTTAGAGTAGAAAAATCGGCTTCGCTTCTTAAAAACAGCCAAAAAGCTATAAGTGATATCGCTTATCAATGCGGGTATGCTTCTCCCGAAACATTCAACCGCGCCTTTAAGAATTATTTTTCAGTCAGTCCAAGTACTTTTCGGGAAAACGCCAAGCGAGAGATTGCGAGCAAGAAGATCATTCATCAAGAGACCTCTTTTGAATCGATAAATTTATCTCAACCAAAAATAGTAGAGCTGCCAGATTTGAACTTGGCTTACATTAGACACTTTGGGAGCTATGATAAAGTAGGGAAGTCATTTCAGCGACTCATGCTTTGGGCTGCGAAAAATCTTGTTTTGAAACTAAAACCAACTACGGTGGGTATTGTCCATGATAACCCCGATTTGACGGAAGAAGTAAATGTTAGATTTGATGCTTGTATTGTGACGACCAAGGAAATTCAGCCGAAAGGAGAAATCGGCTACAAGCAGATCAAAGGCGGGAGATTTGCGGTCTTTCGTCATAAGGGACCTTACGAATCCTTTTATCCTGTTTACGACTACATCTATAATATCTGTCTTTTTGAACAGCGATGGGAACTACGAGATGAACCCGCACTAGAATGGTATGTAAAGTCACCTCCATTCTTCAAACCGGAAAGTTTCGTGACCGATTTCTATTTACCAATCATTTAGCAAGAAACGTCAATAATTAAAAAGTAAAAGATACGATTTTTACTTTATGTATTTATTCGTAGATCTAGATGGAACGATGGATATTGACATAACGAATCTGAAAAGGAAATAAGGAGAGAGATGAGAGATTTTGAGAAAAGACTAACGGGAGGACACCCTAACTCACTGGGAAATACGATTGAAGTTGTCGATGAAGTTTTGGACAATCAGGAACTATTTGACGAGCTGTTTAACTGTTATTTTAGTGAAGACGAGATCGTCAGGTTGCGGGTGTCTAATGCCATGAAACGAATCTGTAAGGTGAAACCAGAGTATTTACTTCCATATATTGATCGCTTTTTGAACGAAATCGCGCTTATCGATCAGCCTTCGACCAAGTGGACATTAGCCTTGCTGTTTGAGATGTTAGACAAGAATTTTTCAACCGAGCAATTGGAAAAAGCAAAGTCTATTGTCAAGCACAACTTAGAGTCGGAACCTGACTGGATCGTACTGAACAATTCAATGGAAACGCTAGCAAAATGGGGAAAGAACGATAGCGCTTTGATGACTTGGCTACTCCCTAACTTGAAAAAACTAAGTAGTGACCAAAGGAAGTCAGTGGCCAAACGAGCGCAAAAAATCCTAGACAGAGTTAGTAAAGGTTAACCACCCTTCTATGGGCTGTGAACAAGTATATTATGCAATGGCACGAAGTAAATGTCACTTTATCGGTTACTATGAAGTTTTAGTACTGATTTCATTTCATTCAGATTATTCTCTCATTGATTGTTAGTGTTACTTGTGATCTTACCCTTCCTTTAGTAAATTCATACTATGGGTAATTCTTCTAGTGACCTTTCGAGATATGATAAAAAGCTAAATGAACTTCATCAGGAGTTGGTGCATCTTCAGGAATGGGTAAAGAGTCAAGGGCTCAAAGTAGTCATCATTTTTGAAGGACGTGATGCCTCCGGAAAGGGAGGCACGATCAAAAGGATTACGGAGCCTCTAAACCCGCGGGTTTGTAAAGTGGTGGCGCTAGGAGTTCCAACTGAGCGAGAGAAGTCGCAATGGTATTTTCAGCGTTATGTAGCTCATCTTCCTGCTGCTGGTGAGATCGTCTTATTTGATCGTAGTTGGTATAATCGTGCAGGGGTGGAAAAGGTCATGGGGTTTTGTACAGATGAGGAGTATGAAGAGTTTCTTCGGTCCTGTCCAGAGTTTGAGCGCATGCTGGTTAGATCCGGTACTATCCTCTTAAAGTACTGGTTTTCCGTTAGCGATGAGGAACAAGAAAAACGCTTTAAAAGTCGAATTGAGAACCCACTAAAGCGATGGAAGTTTAGTCCTATGGATTTAGAGTCCCGCTCGAAATGGCTCGAATACTCTAGGGCCAAAGATGAGATGTTTGCTCATACGGATACCAAACAAGTTCCATGGTATGTCGTAGAGTCCGACAATAAGAAGAAAGCACGCATCAATTGCATCAGTCATATCCTTTCCAAAATTCCCTATGAAAAAATGAAAATTGACCCAATTGAATTGCCAGAGTTACCACGAGATGAAGCTTATGTCCGACCACCAATGGATTATCAAACCTTCGTGCCGGATGTGAAGTATTGATTAGTAGCAAAGATGTTAAGCAAACGAGTAATTCTACTACCGCCATTGTACCATGCGGGTCTTGGTATTCTTTTCGAAGGAGTCAGGAATATTTGATAAAATGGATGTTTTAAGCTCGTTTATCAGTCGCTCTTTGGTGAAATGCTTATGGACGGCTATACAGATCGATCTTACAGGTTTTGGGTCTTGAAAGGCTACCACATTTCTAGCATCGTTTTTGTCATCGTAAGAGAGTTCAGGAATCAGTGTATAGCCCTTAACCTGGCGAATTAGCTTTTTTAAGGTATCGATACTGGCACCTTCCATCACCACGTTTTTGTGCTGTTCTGACGGTTCAAATGCACAAATGTTTAGGGTCTGATCCCTAAAGCAATGGCCTTCTTTTAGGACCCAAAGGCCATCAGCGGGTAATTGCTTTTCGTTGACGGTTTTATGAGCCAGTATTTCATGCTGTTCGTCAGTGAAAACCAAGAAAGGTTCATCGAACAAAGGAATTTCTCTGATATTGGATTCATGTAGTGGGGCAGATAAAATTCCAATATCGAGTTGTTTATTGTTGAGCATATCAATGATGAGTTCGCTCTGAAGCTCTTCTATGACCAGCTTGGTTTTGGGATGATATTCTATGAAATCTGAAATAAATAATGCCAGCAAGTTAGGGGCTAGTGTAGGTATGATTCCTACCTTATAGGTTCCGTTTATCTCCTCTTTATCATTATTGACCAGCTGCTTTAACTCATCTGCTTCCCAGAGTACTTTTTTGGCTTGAGCGATAAATCGTTTGCCCATGGGAGTAGGCTCTAAGGGCTGACTTGAGCGGTCAAAAAGCACAGTTGAGATCTCTTCTTCTAATTTTTTTAACTGAAGTGTCAACGTGGGTTGAGTGACAAAACAGCTTTCTGCGGCCTTAACAAATTGTTTATGAGTGTCTAACGCTATCACATATTGGAGCTGCTGAAGAGTCATATTGATTTTATTAATATAAGATGTTAATTTATTAATTTGACTTATAATCTCCAAAATCGAATATTTGTATCAAAAAAAGAGATGAAAAAGAATAGTTTAAATCAAATAGGACTGGATCGAGAATCCTCTAAAATCGTAGTGGATAAACTCAATGTTTTACTAGCGAATTACAAGGTGTTCTATATGAACGCAAGAGGTTTTCATTGGAACATCCGGGGTGAAAAATTCTTTGAGTTACATGAAAAATTTGAAGAACTCTATAGCGATCTTCAGCAGAAGATCGATGAGATAGCAGAGCGAATCCTAACTTTAGGGTTTACTCCCATGCATCGGTATTCTGACTTTCTCGAAAATTCAGAAATTGCCGAAACGCATCATATCTCTAAGGGCAAGGAAGCCGTGACACAGGTACTGAAGGCTTATGAAATTTTACTTCCGTTGGAGCGTGAGGTACTTCGTTTATCGGGTGATTCGGATGATGAAGGTACGAATTCGCTAATGAGCGACTACATTAGCGAACAAGAGAAGTTAGTTTGGATGTATGGTGCTTATTTAGATGAGTAGTAAACATCCTATACCTTTAGGCAATGTGTCCAGTGATGATGGATACACCCTTATCATCACTGGACTTTTAATAAAGTATATCAACTAAAAAAAAATCAATTATGAACTTTCACACACGTAAATGGGTAAAACCTGAAGACTTAAACCCGAACCGAACATTATTCGGTGGACGATTATTAGAATGGATTGATGAAGAAGCGGCGCTGTATGCCATCATACAGTTAGAAAACCCTCGTACGGTCACCAAATTTATCAGTGAGATAGACTTCCGGTCAAGCGCGAAGGAAGGGGAAATTATTGAGATAGGAATTGAAGTGGTAAAGTTTGGAAACGCCTCGTTGACGCTTCGAGCGGAGGTAAGGAATAAAATGACTAGAGAGACGATACTGACAGTAGATCGTATTGTAATGGTTAGTTTGGATGAGTCAGGTCAGCCTAAACCTCATGGGAAGACGCAGGTAGAGTATGTTAAAGATCGCTTAAAGCAAGAAAATAGATAAGGTCTTTCCACCTGAAATAATCAGTTTTCAGAACTGACTTGCACCATTTGTGGCAGGTAAGGACGTATTCGTCTACGAAAGTGTTTTTTCTTATTCAAGGTGAAAAATGTGGCCTTAGTGGGTATAGACAGGTTTCTTTAAAAGAAGAAGGGAAAAAACTGTAGTAAAATACACGTCGATATATAGTTTAAAGGTGCTATAGGTCTTTTTGTTCAGTTAGCACCTCGTTTGCTATCTTGTCAATTTCATCCACCAGTTCCATGGCTGTTGGTTCAGTTGCAATTCGTTTGATTACTTCAAGTATTTTGGGGTTAAGTGGTTTTGGATTCGAACGTCCAAAAACGATAAGAGTCTAGTACTTCCAAACCGTATCATTGCTGTTAAGAATTGCAATAATGTTGTCCGTTAGATGTTCAGAAATAGAAATTAAGTAGTTTGCTATAGGGTGCGAAACGGGCCAGTTCATGTCCTGAATCCATGTGAAGAGTTCAGGAATTATTGGCTTGAGTTCTTCGTAAGTATAGTTTGGAAGTTTATTCGCAGTTTCTATGTCGGACTTATGCTTAGGTATGAGTTCGCTTATCTCCATTTGATACTGACCTATAATATAACTTTTATTGAATTTCTTCATGCGCAGCGACATACTGGTGTCACAGCGCTCATTTTCCTTTGTCTCATGGTAAAAATACGTATTTGTGTGTTGCTCTTAATGGTCTGTGGTAATCTATGGAGCAAAACTGAAAAAAAGGAAAATATGAAAAATGCACGTGTAGTAGAAATGGTATTGTTTGAGCTCAATGAAGGAGTGAGCGTCGAGGAAGGTAAGCAGGCTATGAAGGCTCTGGACGAGTTTGTGAGTCAGATGCCTGGGTTTATATCCCGAAAGCTATCGGTAAACGAGGAGGGACAGTTTTTGGACTTAGTATTTTGGACTGATTTAGCGTCAGCTAAAAAGGCTTCCGAAGAAGTGATGAAACGAGAAGATATGGTGAAGCACTTTTCGGTGATCAATCAGGAAACGATGACCTTCAAACACTTTGACGTGATCCATTCACTGAACTAGACCAGAAAACTAGTAACCCAATTACATAAAGTCTATTTAAGAGCTGCTACAAAATTTAGCAATACGCTGTTGAAATCAACTCTTTTGTATAATTATCTTATGGGTTCTATATAAAACTATCCATTTGTGGTCTAGCGACACTTACACAAGTGGATAGTTTTATAATCTCTGTTAAGCCATATAGTCCTGATGTTTGACAAGGAGATACTTGGTTCTTCCGTTTTCCTTTAGTTTTAAGAACCCAAATTCATAACAGAAGAGGTATACTTGCCCTCTTTGGTTTTTCCAGTAGTGTGTAAAATACTTTGGATCGAAGCCTTCAGCTACTAATAGTTCCTTTCTCACGGTAGCCTTACCAGATTTATTAAAGAGCCTTAGAATCCGTCTGTTTTTTTTTAGTTGCCGGTCTATTGTTCTAAATAGTTCGAGATCGTTCTTCGTTTTCTGATTGTGGTAGGCAGATTTACAGTATGAATCGCAGTATTTTTTATCACTGCGTCCCGAAATAGGAGCTTCACAGTACAAGCAATTATGTTCCATGGTGTAATTAAAGGTTTAAATCAAAGCTAAACGTTTATAAACGTTTAATCAAACTTCTATTCTTTTAGAGGGTTCTTCTTTTCATGTATTTCGCTTCATGGCTACAGCAAAGCAAATCACTTTGAGGCACTTGACCATTTCAGGCAGGAAAATGATCGGCATTCAGTATTATGCTGACAAGGTCATCAATGCCTTGGTTAAAGAACTGCCTGGGGTGAAGTGGAGCACTAAACATCAAATGGTGGTAGTCGAAAATACCCAGCCGAACCTAACCGCTATTTTTAAAAAGTTCAATGGTATCGCTTGGGTGAATACGCATTATTTCTTTCTTAATCGTCCGCTAAATAAAGGCAGCGAGAAGCTAGATGATGTTTCCGCGCTGAGAAACAGAGCCACTGATGTCAACTGGCGTCGTGCCCCTTCTGAGTATTATGACAAACTTGAACTCAGGCGTTATTCACCCAATACGGCCAAATCGTACATTGCACTGTTCGAAAAATTCATCAATTCGTTTGACAAGGACCGTGACTTATTGACTATTGATGACTTGGAGATTCAAAAGTATATGCAGATACAGTCGAGAAGTGGTAAGTCGGCTTCTTACCTGAATCAACTTATCAATGCGATAAAATTCTACTATGAGGTAGTGGAAGGTATGCCAGGACGTTTTTATGCCATAGATAGACCACTAGTGGAGGAAAAGTTGCCCATGGTTTTATCCAAAGAAGAGGTAAGGAAGATTATATCCGTAATAAACTGTTTAAAGCATAAGTGTATTGTCTCACTCTTATACTCGGCAGGACTTAGGAGGAGTGAACTTATAAACCTAAAGATTGCTGACATCGACGGTCAGCGAAGATTAATACACGTAAGGCAAGGAAAAGGGAAGAAGGATCGATATACCTTACTGTCTAAGGCGGTTTTGAAGGACTTGCGTCAGTATTACATACAGGAACAACCAAAAGAATATTTATTTGAGGGGCTTGCAGGCGCCAAATATTCGGAGACATCGATCGTTATGATTATAAAGAAAGCTACAAAACGAGCAGGTATACATAAACGGGTGACTCCACATACTTTTCGTCACAGCTTCGCGACGCATTTGCTAGAAGATGGGGTTGACCTACGCTACATACAAGAACTGCTTGGTCATAGCAGTAGTCAAACGACGGAACGCTACACACGTGTGGCATCGAAAGTTTTCAATAAAATCAAAAATCCGCTAGATTAGACAATAGTAAATAAACGCAATTGCGTTTTTATATTGTTATCATCAAAATAAATGTCACTACCTAAAAAGAAAAGTAGACCTATCAGAGTT
>CAYMST010000175.1:0-9904 GCA_964393115.1 uncultured Roseivirgaceae bacterium
CAAAATCTTCAATAAAATTTTGAATCCAAAAACACTTCCTTTCTAGGTATCAACCTTACCACTCTCCACATCAACCTTCTTTTAACTTTTTATATAAAATTAATATTCCCAAAATGATAAGTATTATCACTCCAACCTTTAAAAACAGCGGGAATAACCAACTTATTATCATCGACAAAACGACAATAATGAGTATTACTTTAAGTATTTCAATAATCATTGTCTTTATCTTTTACTTGTAACAACTTATATTTCTGTTTAATCTTTCCTGTGGCCACGATTTCTTCTTTTATTCCATCAAGGCTATCTGCAATGGATTCCATTTGCTCTATGGCCAATCCAAACTGATTATTCTCACCATACCCCAAACTTTTTTGTTTCTTTTGGAAAACTTCCAAGATCTCCTCCCATCGTAATTTATCTTCATCGGTTTGCCAGCTCATCATATGTTTAAACTTCAATATGTTAGCTTCAGCACCAGTAGTTAACGTCTGGGATTCACCTATGTAATGAGACATAATGAGGTCTTTCACTTCCTCTTCGTTCATAATTGGCATAACTTTTTCACATATCTTATTCATATCCCGATATGATCCTTGGAGCTTAAATGACGGCTCAACTCTATACTCATCAGATTGACCTGCTGAATAGATGTACTCTTGATTAACTCTAAGAATAACGTCTCGTACGCGAATCAATTTTGTGAGGATATTGATATACTCCTCTATTTCTGCAACTGAGTGATTGGCCTCTAAGTCCATTCCTTCTCGATTTCCCGACTCAGCTGCACGGACTAAAATGTGAACGTCTTTGTGACTTTTATTGGCTAATCTCGCCGTAATAGTATTTGATGTAAGCGCATTTTCAATGTAACTCATTTTAAAAGCTACCTCGCTTTCTCGAATCATATCTCCGAGGTTATAGATATCTGCTCGGTTCGAAAGCATATCTGGAATCCTGAATTTTTCTCCACTTTCTGTGTAGGGATTTCCGGCCATTACCACACACACTTTCTTTCCCCTAAAATCGTAGGTCTTTGTCTTTCCTTTATAAACCCCTTCTATTTTACGCTGAGCGTCACATAGTGAAATAAATTTCTGCAAAAACTCAGGGTTACAATGCTGGATATCATCCAAGTATATCATGACGTTGTCCCCCATTTCAAAAGCAAGGTTTAGCTTTTGAAGTTCTTCCCGAGACGCAGCATTTGGTGCTTCTGCTGGATCAATGGCCACCACTTGATGTCCCAAGGCAGGTCCATTTATCTTCATAAACACTAATCCGAGTCGATTCGCGATGTACTCCATTAATGTGGTCTTACCATATCCTGGAGGAGAGATTAACAACAATAACCCCATTAAATCTGTTCTCTTACCCTCACCCGCTGCTCCTATTTGCTTTGCCAAGTTTGCGCCAATAAGCGGCAAGTAAACTTCGTCTATGAGCTTATTTCTTACAAAGGAACTTAACACTCTTGGCTTAAACTCATTCAGCCTAAGGTCTTCAGCGAAATCACTAGCCAATGACTTTTTTAACCTTGTATAATCTGCAAACGCAGTTGCGTCTTCACTTACAAAACTCTCCAACCGCTGAAGATATTGATGGAAATGAAGTTGATAATTTCCTTCTTCTAGTACGGCATGGGAGCCTTTCATTCCAACTACCTGCTGTTGATGAGCGGCACTAACAATATTCTTCTTACTAAAATCATTGAATAACAGCAGCAACGCAGTTTCTTCAATCGACTCTGACTGACTGCCTTGTTCACTGGACACAAAGGCCTGCAACCAGTTCACAACCATTCGATAGGCCAGTCCCGGGGTATCTTTCAATTTTGAAATAGAATCCTTAAAAGACTTGGAAGCTCTCTTCTTTGTTAGCTCTTTATTGAATGCCTCATATAACTCTGCTGCATCTTCACTGACCACAAAGGCTTCTTCAGTAGAGGAAGTAGCACTTGACACGGCACTGGTTTTTTGATTAAATAAGTACTCAGCCGCTGCGGTTCTAGACACCTCCATAAACGCATTTGAGTCCCAATTAACGCCTAACATGTGTTGCTCAATATCGCTAATAAGACCTTTGAACTGGTTGGTGTTCGGGAATACTTTTAATATAGCCCCCGCGCCATTGAGCTGATGCGAAAACTTTTCTTTCTCCGACTGATCTAATTGATACCACCAAAATTTCGCCAAAGCACGAACAGACGCATGAAACCTTGTCAGCCCGAGTGTAATATGAAGTTGTGTGATTTGCTTGAGTATTAGAATCGCATCCTCATCATGCACACCTTTTACATAGCCTTCATTGAACTTTTGTGCTGCATGCTTTCCAACAAATGCCGCCATTTCCTCTTCAGAAGCCTCTACAAAATCCTTTATGGAGGTTATGTTTTCGTCATCAGTATCCTCTTCTAATAACCGCTGATACAGATTATAAGCTAAATACTCTGATCTGTAGACCCGTTTGTTTTCAGAGACATACTCCTGATCCCAAACCTCCTTGGTTGATAAGAACTGCTCATCAATAATCTCTTCATAAAAGTTTGTTCCAGATAAATGGTAGAACATTCTATCACCTTTTCGGACAATAGAAAGATCCATTGGTTGAGTGTTTACTGTAAACTGGAACTTACCAAAGTTGATCAGGTTTTTACCGTCAGCAAAGAGTTCTGACTTATCCTTCAGTTGACGGATAGCCTCTTCATTGATTGATTTAAGCCTACTTTGAATATCTTCAGACTTAATGGTATCTCCCATCTCCATCAACTCAGAGACAATATCCCGTACCTTGGCAATCATCGCATCAGCAGCAAAATAACCGTTGATCTCAGTAACTGACTCGAAACGAGATACTCTGCTTTGTGCAGCCTTCAAAATCCGATCGGCAGCTTGCTCAAGCGTGTTTGCTCGCTTGTTACGCGCATCTACCAATTGGAGTTTTTTCGACTCAAACGCTTCATAGATTTCTTCACGTTTAGCGACCAACAACGTGATGTATTCGTCAAATTCAGAGAACTTACCTTCCAGCTCTTCAATCTGTACCAAAAGCTTTGTAGAATACTCTTCACAAGCCTCTGGCGAATCACTAACATCAAGGTAGTTCACTACTCCCTGATCAATTAATTTAAGCTGCGCGTTGAACTCTGCTTTTCCTTCTAGCTTGGCTAGTTCCTGCTTTTTGTTCTTTAACCCTGCCTTTATTTGATTAAAAGTGGTATAAATGGCAGAAATGCTATCTATAATTTTTGTGGTTTGTGTAGCATCCTCGATTTTGAGATTGCTCACAATTTCAATTAGCATTTTCAGACCATCAGCCGAACTATCTATTTGTTCATTAAGAGCATTAGCATCCACTACTTTCTTGACCTCTTCGACTTTCTTCTCGAACTCAGCGGCCTTTTGTTCATAAGGTAGGAGTGATTCTTTTTTCAATAAGAATAGCGTGCAATCTCTGGAAACTTGCTCAGAAAACTTGTCAATACTTTCCTGGTAGCCTTTTACAGCCTCCACATCTACGTAGCGTAGCTTTTCTAAGGAAATAAGCTCTCCAGTTATTTTCCTTAGCTCCGCAAGGTTTTGGACAAAATCATCAATCGATTTGGCGTGGGACTTCTTTATGTTTTTGATTAAATCATCTGCCTGACCAGTGATCAGATCATATTGACTAGAAGTATTCTCCCTTATCTTAACTACCTTCTCGAACTCATCAACCGCAGCATTAGAAGTGCTCTTAATATTTTCTAAATGTTCTGACAGTTGGTATGCTTCCTCATGACCAAGCCAATGGTACGTATCCAAAACATCCGTTGAGGATTTAATCAAATCAATATATAGGTTCTCGTAAGAGTCGTCTTTATTGATCAGGGTAATGATCTCATGACATTCGGCCATCGCACGGACGACGTCTTTATTCCCCACTTTAGAGAGAAATGATCCATTACTTGTATCTACCTGAAAGTCTGGACCTACAAATGCTGTTTTCCATATTTGGACCACATGATGTTTTTTAGGCTCCTCGTCCGCTCTGAAGACACACATTTCACCATTCTCGAATATCGAATAGCCGTGACAAATGATGGGGTTTTCAACACTCTGACTGATCAGGTTATAGGGCAATAACAGATATATACCGTGGAGCCGGTTGTAAAAAACAAATAGAAAGTCTTCACCATTAGGAGATGGTACTTTCTTCTCAAAAACCATATCTGTTAAGTCATTTTCAAACTTTTTAAAAATGCCCGTTTGCAAATAATACCCATTGGAAAAGATGATACCATGATCGTCAGGAAGTAGAATACAGGTCTCCGCTAAAGCATCAATTCTTCTTACGTCCTGTACTTTAGAATTGTAAACAAAGTACCGAAACTCTTCTTGGTATGGCCTTATTTTTAGTAAGATAACATTCCCAATAATCGTATAATAGATTTCACCATCATCGAGTGTTTGATCTTTATGTACGACATCTTCAGAGTAAATACCCTTTCCATCTTCGGTATTGTTTTCTACTTTGATGGTCAAGTCACCCCCAACAGTTTCGACAAAAACTTTATCTTCAATCGAAATGTGTGGGTGTCTACCGCTCACATGGTGATCTCGAGTCGTTCTTACCCACGCAAATTCATGCTGATCCGGGTATTTGAATTCATGATCACTTCTATTGTCAACATAGGTCAGTTTTTCTCCATCAATGCTCCACTTAAATGTTTTAATATCCCCTACATCTTTGCCTGTTCGAAAGACCATATGAAGATAGGGGCCCATTTTAGCAAACTTGACAAATTGAGTATGCTTGTAATACTTGTAGAGTTTATTGAAGTCATCCAAAAACGACCGATTGTCGATCAGATCTAAACTTATCGGATGAAAGACATGATCCTCATACCGATATATACTAAAGACGTCCTCTAAGTTGGTTTCCTTCTTAAGTCCTAAATGGACGTTGTACCCAAACAAAAAATATTGACCTATTGGAAACATATCCCAAGGCACACAATTGTTTTGAGTAGTTATTCTTTCTGTACCAACTAACTCGGTATCTATCGAGCCGAAAACCTCTTTACGGCTTGTATTTAACGTGTTTAATGATTCTAGTAATTCATTGGAATGTTGTGAAAGCCGTTTACGAATGACTTCATAGGTTCCACCTTCCAGTTTTATTTCTTTCATGTCTAAAGAATATGGGTGAGGTTCGCTTGTTTATGTTAGAAGATACCTCTAACCGTTTCCATTGCTCCTTAATCCAGCACAGATTAAGGGGTATATATACCCCAATCGAAGCTGGGGTTAATACCATTTAAACTCTATAACGACGTGTATTTTGCTACTGTTTTTCTCTTCTTCTTCGTTAAAAAGCCTTGTTTTAGCGCTGCTAGGACTGCATTTTTTGCCTTGAATAAGAAAAAAACATTTACGTAAACTAATACGCCCTTATATAGCCTAAATGGTATAAGATGTGGAATTGGATTAGCTCAAAAGTGAATCTGCCGGGCTATCCAATATATTTAATGCTCTTGCGGCACTCTTCAATCGTCTAAGTATGTCCTTAGTACCTGTATCATTCGTTAAACCACCAAGCTTGACCAAAAGGGCAGATACACTTAGATCACGTATTTCTTCTGCCGAGATACCGAACTGACCAACGAATGATCTCAATTTATCTTTAAAATTGTCTCCCGTTTCCGTTCCAAAAAAGGTATCCTTTACTTGTGTCAAGACTTCACTATCGCCAATCAATCGGTCTACTGATTTACTCTTTGCAATTGATCCTACGATCTGATCGAAGAACATTGTTTCACCACCAACGATATCGATGTTTGCAGCCTGAAGTGCTTCTGCAATTACCTTAGCTTGCGATTCGGCGATTTGTGACTGAATAGAAATACGTGCTAACTCAATTTCTTTCTCTTTATCCAGCGCTAATCGGAACTCTTCGTGTGCTCTTGACTCTCCGTCCAGAGATTTCATAGCTTCAGCTTTTTCACGAATACCGTCTGCTTCGGAAGCCAATTTCTCCTTCAAAACATTAGCTTCGGCAAGGCCACGCTTCTCTTCAGCAACCGCCTTCAGTTCGATGACTTTAGCATCAGCTTCTCCTTGACCCAAGCTAACACTTGCAGCCACATCTCCGAGTTTTTCATCAGCTTCGGCTTGAGCTAATCCTTTTGCCCGAATGCCTTTTGCTTCTGCGTCAGCTTTCGCCTCAATAACAGTCGCTTCCGCTTCACCTTCTTTCTCTAAAGCCGCTGCTTTAGCCTCCATTACTTGAGCTTCTGACATACCGATTGAAGCAGCTTCTGCCGCTTGTGCTTCGGCTAACGTCTTTTTAGCCTGCGCCATGTGCGAAGCAGCATTCTCATCGGCTTGAGCGTCGATAAGTTTTTGCTTCGCAATGTGTTCTGAAGCCTGCTTCGCAGCTTCGGCATCCTTTATCTTCTTCACTAGCGCTGCTTCCGCATCCTTCTCAGCACCCGTTATAGCAACCTGCTTCAATCGTTCAGCTTCAGCAAACGCTTGGATATCCTTAGTCTTCTCTTCCTCCTCGACCACGGTCTTCTGAATGGCCACACGATCTCGGATTACATCCTGAATGTTCTTCTTCTCTTCTTCAATCGCCTTTTCTTTCGCAATTTGTGCTAGTTCAACAAGGCGTTCTTTTTCTGTTGCTTCTAACGCCTGCGCTTGCTGTACGCGTTCTGACTCTACCGCCTCAGTACGCTCTTTATTTTTCTCAGCAACAACTACTTCTCTTCTTCTATTCTCATCTGCGATTTCTAATTCCTCATCCGTTTTAATACGGGCTTTCTCTGCCTTGAGTCGTTCCTCTTCTCTTACAATATCGATTTCCGCTTGCTCGCGCGCTCGAACAGTCGAGATCTCTTTCATATTCCGTGCTTCTGCATCCGCCTGCTGACGCTCCAGTTCTAGAACAGTTTCCTTCGCTTCTACATCTTGCTTTTTAATTGTTTTTTCTTTCTCTCGCTCGATATAGTTCGCCTTCATTTTTTGTTCGGCAGTTAGCTGTATAATCTTTTTGATACCTTCAGCATCCAAAATATTCTGCTCATTGAGGTTCTCAATTGGCGTTTGCTCCAAATAGTCAATTGCACAGTCATCAAGCACATATCCATTCAGGTCAGTTCCAATGATGTTCAAGATTTCTCTTTTGAAATCATCGCGTGAGTTGTATAACTCTACGAAGTCAAAGCGCTTACCTACTGTTTTCAGAGCTTCTGAAAACTTGGCATCAAACAACGACTCCAAAAGGTCCTGATCCGATGCTCGCTCACAACCGATAGATTGTGCTACTTGCTTAACATCATCATGGGTTTGATTTACTCTCACGAAAAAGGTAACCTTGATATCCGCTCTCATGTTGTCCTTACATATAAGACCGTCTTTTGCCGTTCTAGAGATGACAATCGTTTTCAAACGAATGTCCATAATCTCTAGCTTATGAATAACTGGTACGATCAACATACCAGAAAATGCCACTTTTGTTCCTCCAAGCCCAGTTCTAACTAGAGATTCTCCTTGTCTCGCTTTCCGATACATGCGTACGAAAAGCGCTAATAGTCCAAAAAATACTACAGCTGTAATGATGATACCAGCGTATCCAACCTGTCCTAACATATTTTTAAATTGATTGATATGGTTCTACGTAATAACATTTATCTTTTTCCAAGTATTCAATCACCAGGCACTGTTCGCCTTTACTGATTAAAGTATCTGGTTTTGTTTTTGAGTTTAACAGGTAAGAGGAGCCATGCGTCTTTACCTCCACCTGACCGATGCTTCGTCCGTCAACATTTAATACCACGGTACCAATTTTACCAATCAAAGAAACTTGTGTTTCTCCTTCGGCAGCCATTTTAGAAAAAAGTTTAACGAACGGGTTTGTCATAATTTTTGAAATAAAGAGACTGATTACAGAACCTATAGCAATTACGATCATTCCTAACGGAAGGGTAGTAATACCAAGGTAATAATTAGTCAAAATGGTAATAATCCAGAGCGGCAATCCGAAAAAGGTCATAAAAATCATCAATGGAATCTGACCCAAATTGAAATAAGATAAAACACCATTGATCCAAGAAACTGAAAAACCTCCTTCGGCATCCGCATCGATGTCAATAAAATCAAGATCTACAAAACCAAGCATAACTATTCCCCAGTAAACCAAGCAAAATATCAAAAGCGAAGTAACGACAATGTTGGAGGGGACTATAGCAAAGTCTAAAAGTTCATTCATGGTGAAAATCTTGATGTATTTGTTTATTGATTAATGTACTTGCGTAAAGTATTTGTCAACACTTCGGGTTGATTAAGCCCAATCAGTACCGATCGTCGATTCTTAAAAGTCAACCGTAAGCTTGAGTTACCAGATATGGCATACATATGACCATAGGGCGTTAATCTCCAACCAAAACCAAAGTATGGCTGCGCTTGAATATGATCCACTCTTATTAGATTTTTTAAGGACCAAGAAAGTTGAATTAGTCCTATTCCAAATTTCAGGTAAAGTCGATCGTTTTTGACCGTAATTCGCATTTGATAAAACGTGATAACCGCGAAAAATAAGACTGAAACGAAAACAATACCATTTGTACCATTCGAAGTGACATTTACCAAACCGTATAAAAAAGCAATTAAAAAAATAGAACTGAGTATCCAGTTTGGCTTTTGAGTTGATTCGTAATCTGATGCATTCATAGCAATAGGATGATTTCTAAATATTGTTCAAAAATTAAAGTTGAGGCCAGCCTCAGGCTGGCCTTATTGTTTCAGCATGATTACATGCCCAGTTTTGACTTAAGCGCTGCTAAATCGTCAGCGGCTTTAGCATTTGATTCACCCTCTTGCAGGGCACTATCAATCTCGTCATCTAAACTTTTGCTTTCTCCGGCAATGTCCGCATAAGACTCTGCCAACGCTTCTTGCTGCTCTACTTTCTCTTTCATTCTTTCGAGCATCGAGACAGTACTTCCTGAGTCAATTTGAGCCATCTGCTTGTTGAGGTTTTTAGTTGCCTCACTCACTTTTACTCTGGCCTTCAATGTCTTCAGTTCATTCTCATATTTGGAGATATTTTGCTTCAGCTTTCTAACGTTTCCTTCCAAAGAAGCCACGTTTCCTTCAAATCGCTCACGATTCGCTTTTGCCTGATTCATTTGTCCGAAAGCTTCCTCTTTCTTCACCAAAGCCTCACTCGCTAAGCGCTCTGCCTCTGACATATCCATACCACCCGACTGTGCCTTCTTGAGCAACAGCATTGCTTTGTTTTCATAGTCTTGAGCTTTATTTCGGTGATTTTGTTCATCACTCTTCGCTCTGATGGCCATTGCTTTCACTTCAGCCAATGACTGTAAACTTTTATCAAGGTCTTTTTTAAGGTCACGGATACCTTGCTCCGTCATCTTTATTGGGTTTTCCAATTTCTCCACAGCGGAATGTGCTTCTGCTTCACCAACCTTGAATAACCTCTTAAATACGTTCATTTTTGTTCAATTTAATTTTTAGACATTTCTAATAGATCCTCTGAATACTCACTCAAAAACAGTGCTAACGAATTTAGCGTTGCTTCGAGTTCATTGAGATCCAGATTCTCAAGTTCATGGGTATTTCTAAACATGACTTTTTTGCCATTTTCATCAAGAACGAAGGCCCCATGAACAAAGTCCCTGTTCTTAATCAATAGTTCTCGGTAAACTCCCGGTTTTGGATCCTCTGGTAGCTCGAACATAAACTGCTCAACTACTAACAGTGGGTCCGCCACTACTAATACCGCGTTTTTAACGCCATCTTCTTCACTTTCTACGACAAAAACACCATCGTTTTCATCTTCGACCAGAATTGAGTAATCAAGTTCTAGGAGGTATTCTTTTACCTTTTGAAAGTTATTTTCC
>CAYMST010000176.1:0-9862 GCA_964393115.1 uncultured Roseivirgaceae bacterium
AAAACAGAATCGCATTTAACCTCTATTGATTGCCAACAGAACTATTTCTTAAGATACATCTTAAAAGGCGATTTTGGTGAAGTACTGCCCCATTATGCTAGACCAGAAAATTTTGATTTGATAAAAAACAATATCGATAAGCTATCCTGTGTCCAAGGATACGCACAAGAAGCTTACTACGAATTTGGTGCTTTCGACGCTTTCAACCTGTCCAACATATTTGAATATATGGATAAGCAAACGTTCGAAAAAACTACTCAACAGCTGGTCGATCAGGGCAACACTAACGCGAAGTACGCCTACTGGAACTTGATGGTTCCACGTCATATGGCTAATAGCTCGCTAGAACTAATCGAACAAGACCTTAATGTTCTCGAACCAGTTAGGTCTGATATGGGATTCTTTTATGATCGTTTACACTTGAATACTAAAAAATGAATGACTCAACCCTATATACAATCATTTTTACGAGTGCTTTCCTCCTCCTATTTGGACTTGGGGAGTTTCTTTATCATGTTATCAAAGTAAAAGCCGAAATAACCAGAAAGCTGGTTCATGTCGTGACCGGGTTTATCACCTTATTATTTCCATTATATCTGGATAACCACTGGTATGTCCTTTTCCTGTGCAACTCTTTTTTGCTTCTTTTATTGGTCAGTAAACGATTCAATTTCTTGCCTTCTATTAATCGTGTGTCGCGATTTACGGTTGGCAGTTTACTATATCCAGCAGCGGTGTACTTCTGCTATCTGGGCTTTGCATATGGAGGTAACCTGATCTATTTCTTTTTACCCATACTCATCCTAGCTATTTGCGATCCTTTGGCTGCCTTGACTGGAAAACTATGGCCTATTGGAAAAATTAGAGCTTTTAACATGGTAAAATCCATTAGCGGATTCGCTAGCTTCTTTATGGTGGCGACCTTAATTTCAGTTGGGCATTTCTGGTATTTCTTAAAAACTCCTTTGATGACCTCTCTACCATTAAGCCTTGCCGTTGGAATTATTGGAGCTGTAGCCGAGATAGTATCGCATAAAGGTTACGATAATATCACCATACCGATGAGTATCATGGCGCTTTTATATTTATTCAACGTGTGATGGGTAGTCTCTCTGTACATATCACACAGCCAGGCAAATCAGACTTTCACCTATTTGAAGAGTTTCCGAATAGTATTTACCAGAAGAAATATCCTTCTGATAAAATTGATGAGAAGCATCTTGACTCCTGCATATATATATTGAAAGATCAAGAAGTAGTGGGGCGATTGGCTATCTACCGTAACTCACAGCTACGTTATCTCGGAGAGGGTACTCTTGCGTTCGGTAACTATGAATGTGTTGATGATCTTGAAGTTTCAAGGTTAATGTTAAACCATGTTTGTGAACAAGCGCACATCAGAAACATAAACCAAGTGATTGGTCCAATAAACGGAAGTACCTGGAATGATTACCGATTTCTGGATAAGGAATTTAGTCCTAGGTTCATTTTTGAGCCGGTACAAAAAAATTATTATCCAAATCAGTTGGTTGATGTTGGTTTCCAAACCATTCAAAAGTATGCTAGCAGTCTAGACACTGCACTCAAATATGACCCAAACCGTCTGGAGCGGTTTGACCAATTAATGAGGCAACATCAATTGATTGTTCGAAATATTCGGCTTTCCGACTTTGAGCATGAGCTCAGGTCGATCGGAGTGTTTTGCAATGAGGCCTTTTCACAAAATTTTTTGTTCACACCTATTGAGATAAATGACTTCGTGACCAAATACATGGGCATAAAAAACCTTCTTTCAGAAGACCTGATGTTGTTGGTAGAAGACGAAAAAGGAAAAATTATGGCCATTCTCTTTGCCTTTAAAGAACCTCAAAACACTCAGTGGATTGTTCTTAAGTCTCTAGCTAAGAGTTCTGAGTGTCCCATTCAAGGAATGACAGCTTATCTCATCGATTATCTTTATCGCAAAGTAGAGCAAACGAATATCAAAGGATGTTTGCACGCTTACATGATGGAAGGCGTCAGCTCATATAACTCATCAGTTCGGAGGTATAAGTCAGAAGTAATTCATCGCTACTCACTTTATAGTAAATCAATCGTATGAACGTCGTTGAGTTATTCACAAAAAAATCCGCTGAGTTTCCACAAAAAGCTGCAATCATTCATGGAAACAGGAAAATTTCCTATTCTGAATTAAGCGATGAAGTTGAAAAGACCGCTTCCTATTTTCTTTCAAAAGGTATAACTGAGGGAGATCGAGTCTTGGTGTTCCTCCCGATGAGTATCGATCTATACCGCGTTACCCTCGCACTATTTTACGTTGGTGCAACAGCAGTATTCTTAGATGAATGGGTAAGTTGGAAGCGACTTAGGATATGCAGTAAAATCGCCTCTTGCAAAGGTTATATTGGAACGCGTAAGGCGAAGCTTCTTCGTTTAGCGACGCCAGAGCTACGAGATATTCCTTTGCATTTAAATACAACAGGTCGTAGTCAACAAAATACTCCGTGTCGGCAGGTCGATTCAGCACACCCGGCATTAATCACTTTCACGACAGGAAGTACAGGAACACCAAAAGCAACTGTTCGTTCTCATCAGCAGCTACTTCACCAATTCGAAGCGCTTGTCCACGAGATAAACGTTGGACCCAACGATGTGGATCTAACATTGTTACCCATCGTTTTATTAATTAATCTAGGCATTGGTGCTACTTCTGTAATCGTAAATTATAAAGCAAAGAAGCCAAAGCAAGCGCTTAAGGATGCTGTTGGAGCCATAGACGGAAACGACGTTACCAAAATTACGGGATCACCTTACTTCATTTTAGAACTGGTTTCTTTTCTCTATAAAAATAAGTTAGCCGTTCTGTCGCTTCGCAATATGGTAACCGGTGGCGCTCCCGTTTTCCCTAATCAAGCCAAACAAATAATTGATTCTTTACCGAACGTTGGTTTAACAGTTGTTTACGGCTCCACAGAAGCAGAGCCGATCAGCGCAATTGATGGCAACCAGCTCATCACAAACCACACACTCAAAAAGGGATTACCAGTTGGAGAGGTATATCACGGTACACAACTGGCTATCATCAATATTTCGGACCAACCAATTGGTCCACTTTCTAAGGAGAACTTTAGTACCCTGCACCAAAAGCCAAGCAACATCGGAGAAATCGTGGTAACAGGTTCTCATGTATTGAATAGGTATTTCGCAAATCAAGAAGCCTATCAACGCAATAAAATAGAAGTCGAAAGAACCGTTTGGCATAGAACTGGGGATAGCGGTTACCTCCAAGATGGCGAGCTGTACCTAACGGGTAGGTGTAAACAACTGATCTTTAGAAACGGAAAAGTGATTTCTCCATTCGTAGTAGAAAATCAACTGGCCCAAATTCCAGAAGTACGAATAGGCACGATACTGGAAAGAGAATCAAGGATCATTCTAGTCATTGAGAAATCGAACAAAAATTCAATAGAAGCCAACGCTTTTGATGGGTTTATTTTTGACGAAATCCGCTATCTACGACATATTCCTCGTGACCCAAGACATCATTCGAAGATTGATTATGAAAAGTTGGTCGGGATGGTTTGACTCATATGGTCAGTTCCAATTCTGAAACCATTACCTTTCTTTACAGCAAGTTCACTAGCTATATTGACAACATTCTCGGTTTTATCAGGTTTATTACTACCCTCTTTGACTTTTAAAACTTTCCAAGGCAGTAGCAATGCCCCAACACCAGATAGTAACCAGAATAGATCTACTATGGCAACCCTAGGAAAGGTGTTTAGCGTGTTCCAAATCCAATCTTGAGTGACCAAACCATTTGATAATGGAACTATAATTGAGCAGACTCCACCAATGGCCAGGTAATTGCGATTGAGTTGTGCGTAGTTGTTCCACCTCAATCCTATCAAAATTAAAAGTAACCAGCTCGTAAAAAATATACTGTTCACTACCGTTACACGACCAAGTAGATCCATAGGAACACACTTATTGGCTAGAAAAAGAATAGCAAAAGAAGGGAACATGCTCAAACATATGGCCAGGTAAACTTTAGTGACGCGGTGGTGAAAGAGCCTTTGTTGGTAAGAATATTTCGAGTGATTCCTTGCCGTTTGCCAGATAAGTACTCCGCTAATGATCATGAAGCACGTAATCATCGCCAGTGCGAAGTAAATTATTTTCACAAAAAAGCCTCCAAATTCACCAAAATGTAGTTTTGATATAAAATCAATCACTTGATAGCTATAGGTCTTTTGCTTAGGATAGGTACTAATATCTTCGAGTATGACACCATCAGACATATACATGGTCAAAACGCCATTCGCGCTTATACCCGTTTCATCGTCTACATTAAACGAAGCCAAAGCCTGTTCGTGTGCATAGTTCCTCAGTTTAACTCGTTTAATGTGGTAGTCTGGAAAAAGTGTCTCAACCTTATTCGTAAGTTTATTGATCGAAAGATGCTCTTGAGGGAGTGCATCTTTCTTCAACTCAATACTATCTTCTGGCCTGAACTTGGCAAAAAGCTTAGCTTGATCGCCATCATATAGTAAAAAAACACTCGGCAGTAATATGAGCGTTAGCAAACCAAAAAATGCACCAGTAACGGCGTACATCATTTGGAATGGCAGTCCTATTACACCTAAAACGGTATGGGCATTTGTCCAAATCTGCTTCCATTTGCCTTCTTTTACCACCGAAAAAAACTTCGTGAATAAGTTTTTCCAATGGATCAGCAGTCCTGTTATGCTCGCAAATAGAAAAAATAAGGCGACTAATCCGCTAATGTATAATCCGACTACCGGTATTTGACGGAAATAATGCAGATGATAAATCGTCTCTCCAACGGTGGTGACCGGTTCCTTAACATCTTGAACCCTGTATGATCCAGGAACTACATAGGCACCGATAAACTTATTTGTTGAGTCTAGAGTTTCTTGCTTACCGTATATCGTTACAAAAGGGGTATTATGATCTGGAAAGATAACGTTAATGGTTCCCGATTTGTCCAAACCATACACGCTATCAACCTTTGATAAAGCTTTATCAAAGTCAAAAGGCGCTGGGTTTTCAATTCGTGCTTCTGGATTTTCCCACTGCACGATTTCTTTTCTGAAAAGTGCAAAAGCACCAGCGTAGAAAATGACAAATAAGGCGAAACTAATAACGATTCCCGATACGGTATGTGTGTGGAATAGAACATTATAAGCGCGCTTTCCTAGCCCCTTGAGTTTCATATCAAAACGTAAAAATGATCAATAGTCCAATACCTGTAATTCCAGCGAAGAGTAACCATACCTTCCAAGCTTGATGAATGAAAAAGGTCATAATCATCAAAAACACCCAAAACATAAAAGTGGTAAAGGTACTGGTAAAGAGAACAACCGTATCGTCAACTACCACTTTTGCAATTCCTAAATGCAAAGCCATCGTTGCTATGTAGCCGCCAAAAATAGCTGCCATCACCTTCGAAAACCGCTTCCAAGAGCCAGAGAGATACTTCGTTTTTGCAGGCATGGCTAAAGCGGGTTAATTATTAAACTTAGGATCAATACGACTATCCACAAAGACACCAGTTTTTTGTTAATCGCCAGTGACAAAACCATAGCACAAAGAATCGTCATCAGTGCCGTTACCCAAATCATCAGACCAGTTGCAAAACCGAATGAGTTAGACCAAATGACCAGAGCGAAAAAGGCAAAAGCACTAGCCAAGATCATAACAGGAATCTTTTTTGATTTTACCTCATCCAAAATCTTCCAGGTGACAGGAAAATACTTTGAGGGCAGGTAAAAAAGGAAACACGCTATTGTAATCGAAGCCAGTGCCATTAAACCTAGTTGTTATTTGCAATATTATACCCGGCAGATAGGTCAGCACCTGTTACATCAAATGCCTTTGTAGCCGTAGGATTGCCTGGCGTATATTTATAAAAAGCTTGTACTGATTCATTTGACACAGGAAAATAAATTTCTCCTTCATGTTCGAATATGGCAGCTCCTGTTGAGTTGGCTCCCAACTTCGGTGCGCCTAGTATAGGAGAAACTGCTTGTGTAGTCAGGTCCAGTTCGCACCATTGAGCACTTTCGGCAGTAAATAATATACCCAAGATTTGGTTGATTAAATCTTGATTGCCCAATACGTTTTGTAGGCCTCCATTATCGGTTATCAGATCAATTGCTGCTTGAGGCGTCTCCGCATTTACCTTAGCAATGGCTTTTCCATTACCAACTAGTTTAAAGCCATTCATAGTAGGGTAAAAGATATTCGCTGGATTGAGTTGCTTAACCGGTTCGAAAACGTAGTTTTCATCAATTTCGTTACTTCCCGCTGGGATCTTATATACCCTCGAAAAAGTACCGCTCCCAATAGCGCCACCGTCTTGGAAGTACAGATCACCATTATCGTCAACTAGACCCTGGCCAAAATTATTGACCGTTAGAACCCCGCTACCTGATCTCGGGTTAGCAATGAACGTAGAACCAACATATTCCTTGCTTGCTACGTTGGCTTGATGTAAATAAAAGCCTTGAAATGTAGTTCCAACATTAGCGCGTATAGGAGCAAATACGTGATCACCACGAAAAACAAACCTTTGATAGCGTTGCTCCAAGGTATCAATTGGGTCAAGAGCAGCAGACATATCGATACTACCAGTAACCTGAAAAGTAGTTGGGTTAAAAATTGTGATTCGATTTGGATCCGCTCGATCTTGAAAGACCCCAAGTTCAGCGTCTCTAACCGCTATACGAAAGCTACTTTCGTCCGTAGTAGCGATCACTGCACCTTCTACGATTTGACCGTCCTGATCCACAACCATCTTAGCAAATCCGGCGGCCTTATCCGTACGGGTCATGTATACTTCATGATTAAAAATGGCAGTCGGCCAAAACTGGCTAAAGTCCGTACCATCAGATAAATCAACCGTACCGCTTGGGATTTCCTCAAGATACTTTACCAAAGTCGTCGTATTGTCACCTGAACCAGTGGTTCCTGTGATCAAAAAGCCAGAGGTTTTATTTCCGCTAGAAATATCAGGAGTATTAGAAGCATCATCCTCATTATCACAAGCAAACATTAAAGAAGCAAATGCAAGCAGCATCATGATAATCGTATAATTATTCGTGTAAGTGTCACGAATGGAATTCAGAATCGTTTTCATTTTTATAGTGAATAATTAACCCTTAGTGTATAATTCCTTCCTGGTCTTGGAATTTTGAAATTGTCATAGACCAGCGTGTTAAATAGGTTTCCAGTCATAAAAGACACCTGAATGCCTTTGATTTTTTTAGGGATCAAAACCACACCAGCATCAAATACTCGTTGGGTAGGAATGATGAATTTCGGATTAGCATCATCCAGTGATTTGCTAATAGCATTTATCGAATAGCGATTAATGAAGTAATAGTCTGCGTGCACCTTGACGTCCAGGCTTTTATGTAGAGTATTTTCGAAGCGATAAGACAAATGAGCGTTGTAAAATAATTGAGGGGTATTCGGTAGTCTAAACCGGTTTTCCTGACCTCCACTCAACTGCTCATTGATAATTTCATTTTTTTGATTGGTATAACTGATGGCAAGATCAAGGTTTTTGATGGGTTCGGCCTTCATTGAAACCTCAATACCCATACCTTCTACTTGTTCTTCGTTTTTATATTGAGAGTTTTCAGGACCAAAGTCCGTTATTCTGATTAGGTTAGCTTGGTTTCGGATAAACGTATTAAGGTCAATATTGAAATACTCAAACCCAAATACCTTTTTATTAAAGTTGATCCCTAAGTTCCAATTTTCGCTATTTTCAGGTTTAAGATTAAAGTTGGGTACGATACTCGCAAAATCCCCAAAAATTTCTCGCTCAGTTGGTATTCGGGAGGTTTGTTCTAAGTTGGCTCTGATAAAGAATGACTCATAAGGCTGGTATTTTATGCCAAAACCATAACCATGATCATTTTTCTGAAACCTTCGCGTAGGAATAACTGTAGCCTGCCGCTGTAAAATATCGATAGATTCGGCGCTGTACTCATAGTTTTTATAGAATAAAACAGGGGTCAGTTTACCATGATAAAAAGTACCGGCCAGTTCCAATCCAAACACGTTTTTCCTGAAATGAGAAGGAATAGTATTTGGGTCAATACTCTCTCCCGCAACCGTAATTCTGGCATGTGGCACGGGGTCACTACCATCGATTTTAAGATATTCGAAATAGTTGGAAGCGGTAATATTCAAGTGTTTGCCGAGCTCATAGCCTAGAATAAATCGATGGGCCGTCCCTAAAGTATTTCCTTTACGGAGGGTTGGGAAGAATGAAAGTTCACTAGCTTGATTGTTATTAGGGATTGGAATGCCATGCCAGTCGTATCTACTGCTAGTGCTGTCGGCAATACTTGTTCTCGTATCCGAAATCACACCAAAATACCGAATGCTCAGGTTGTCAAATAACGTCTTTCGGTAGTCTATTCTTTGAATCAACGATCTTGTATCTCGAACGGCTTCTCTTGCGGCACCCCATTCCCGATGACGTAATCCTAGTGATAGTCCGTCTTGGCGATAGGTATGAACTAGCGAAAAGCGGATTTGATCGGCCCAAGCAAGGTTTTGTAATTGTAATTCCCCATTGATGAAAGAGGAAGTATGTTGACTATTAGGCCTCTTCACGTCGATAAGCTCTATACCGGTAACGCGCGTGCCATCTTCTAAGATACGCGAAAAGCCTCCTTCGATGTTGCGGATTAAATAGTCATTATCAGAATAGTTCGCAAAGGATGTTAGTGAAAGTGATATTTTATTATTGAATACTTTTCCTCCATTTAGGGTAAACCTATGTGTATTGAATGAACCAATAGAATATGAGGCACTCAGGTTATCTTCCTCTATTTGTTTGGGTATAAGGTTTATACTGCCTCCTAGAGCATCAGTAGCAATCTCTACCGGAACGACCCCCTTATATACATCGACCCTACTAAGCGCCTCAACTGGAATATTATTGATAGCTATACCACCTCCAAATACACTAAACGGAATGCCGTCATAATAAATAGGGACCGCGTTACCGGTGAGGCCGTTCAGGTTAACTTCCGTGCGGTCACCCAATCCACCTGATTGGCGAATTACTACGCCAGTAAGTCGTTTCATAACTTGTTCGGTACCAATAACCTGATCGCTGAGACTAGAAATATCTGTCGAAACCGTCGTAATTGGTTGTTGTGAGATTATGGTCGCCTCACGACTACCTTGTACAATTATTTCTGCAAGCTGGCCCGAGTCTTCAGTCAAGTTGATCACGGGTATTTGTTGTCTTTTAGTAGTGATTTGAATAGCAAGTTCCTTGGTAATGTATCCTATTGAACTGATTACAAATACGTATTCTCCATATGGTACACCATGAATCTCGAAATTCCCTGCATCATCAGCGCTTGACCCAAACGAGGTACCTTGAAGAGCGATTGTGGCGTAAGGTAAAGGCGCTCCTTTGACATTTCGCACACTACCGCTAAGTGTAGCGGTAGACTGCGCGAAACAATTCATCGTAAAAATCCAAAAAATGAAAAAAACTATTGAGACCACTATTCTTATTAAGACTAATTCTTAATTGCAAAGTAAGACTCAGTTCAACTCCTTGTCAATCACTAGTACTAGTGATTTTTAGGGCGAAGAACTTAAAATAGTAAATTGAAAATATGAAAGACGCCATTTGATGCAGCCAAGTCCTTTAATCCAAAAACTGTATAATTTTCGACTTAAACCTTGGTAAAAAATATGGAGGATAGAGAAATAAAGAGAAGAGTGATTGGCAATTTTGTGTTAGCGCGAGTAAAACTTTTTAGGCCAAAAGTGAACCGAGTGAACCATCAACATCTCAAGA
>CAYMST010000177.1:0-9856 GCA_964393115.1 uncultured Roseivirgaceae bacterium
CAATCATCGACCAGACCCACGAAACAACTCATATTCTAGTAGTCTGCTATCTATTTTCCCATTATTAAACTCAATTCTTCGTTTTGCCTTTAGCCCAATTTGCTTAGCTAGGTTCAAATTACCACTGAATATGTATCCTGTTTTACCAGTACACCGTTGCTTCAGAAAGTCACCCATCATGCGGTATAAATCCCCGAGCTCACTGGTTGCCCCTAGTCGCTCACCGTACGGTGGGTTAATAAACACAACTCCTTCTCCCTCAGGAACGTGTGTCTCTTCGAATTTCTTGATTTCATACTTTAAGAACTGTGCCACTTTGGCGTTTTTCGCATTTCTAGCAGCCACCTCTACAGCCGACTTATCCATATCCGATACCACTACTTCAAAGTCCGGTTTAGACAGCAAATCCGCTTCTCGCAGTATTCTAGTCCTAATTTGACTAAATAAAAACTCGTCATATCCTTTCAAATGCTGGAAAGAATATGCTTTCCTAAAGTGAGTCGGGAAAATATTTTTGGCAATATGTAACGCCTCAATCGCCAACGTCCCAGAACCACACATCGGGTTGATAAAGTGTGTATTAAAATCCCATTTGGAAGCCAGAATACATGCCGCAGCCAGGTTCTCCATCATAGGAGCCTTAACCATATTGGTACGATAGCCATGCTTCGCAATGGTTTCCCCAGAAGTATCGAAATAAATACTGCAATTATCGTCTACCCAATGTAGATATACCACTGTGCCTTCATTCGTATTTCCTGAGTTAGGCCTACGACCGGTTTCTTTCTTATAGCGATCAACGATGGCATCTTTCAGCTTAACATTGGGAAACCTCGTATCCTTTATGGAATCATTTTTCACAAAGGAATGTATCTTGACGATGGAGTTTCGCGGAATCAACTGATGCCAGGGTATCGTGTAGGCTTTCTCATGTAACTCTGCAGCATTTTTAGCTCTAAAGTCTTGAATGTGCCACAATACTCTATTTGCTGTACGTAGCTTAAGGTTGAGGTTTATAATATCCTCCCAGTCACCTTTTGTAGACACATGTGTCTTACCTACTTCATCAAGGCTGTATCCAAGGCTTTTCACTTCCTTTTCTAATATGGGAGTGATTCTGGGTAAACAATTGATAACTATTTTTGATCTTTGCATCCTGCTGGAATTATAATTACCTGTTTGAAGGACACTTGGTTTTCTGGTTTAATATCATTTCATGTATTAAATGCTTCAAACAGACAGTATTCATGTAACCCATTTAAGGGTTACTTATAAAATGTGTAAAATTAATTAAGGATTTATGAGGACATGGTTTTTGTGTAAAATAAAGTACCAAAAGGAAGAAGATAACGGCAAGCTCAAAAATGTCACCGAAGCATATTTAGTCGATGCTGTCTCTTATACAGAGGCGGAAGCCAGAATCCATGAGGAGCTGGGAAGTATAATTAGAGGTGAATTCTCCATTACCAATATTACCAAATCCAATATCAACGATGTCTTTGGGTATGACGATACAGATCTATGGCATAAGGTCAAAGTCATCTACTACGTAGAAGATGACAATGGCAATGAGAAAAAAGTCACCAATCATATGCTGGTCACCGCCAATACAGTGAAAGAGGCTTATGATCGTATAGAGGAGAGCATGAAGTCGATCTTAGTAACCTTTAAAATCACAGAGATCGCTGAAAGCCCCATCGTCGAGATATTCCCCTATTTTGACAGCGTAGATCGAGAAACAGGAGAGGTCACTAACGAAGAAGAAGAGGAAGTCAGCACTGTCCCAACAGACACGGTAGACACTTTCGAAAGTGAAACACCGTCAAGCAGCGAAGTCTAACTAGCCTCTAAAAAAATCATACACATTTAATGCGCTCATCATAGCTGCCATAATGGCGAAAATGATGAGCAACTTGATAATTTTATCATCCAAATGCCGGTTTTTCATAATTTTCTTTTGCGCTTGTAAATGACATCGTTTTAGCGTCAGTCGAGCAATTCGCTATATTGCTGAAGTAAAGTTACGTTGTGCAACTGCTTTCACTTAAGACTTCATCAAAATCATCGTCTAGCAACCTAAAAATCATTGTAGTAACAAATTGATTCTATAATTAATCATATCAACAATCCCCTGATTCCTCTTATTCCTAATGAAAAACACAATTCTTGAGACCTTTCTTGTTGACTCTTTCACAAGCGAACCATTCAAAGGAAACCCAGCTGGTGTTTGCCTAACCGAGCATCTCCTAACGGAAGAGCTTATGTTAAAAATTGCTCAGGAAATCGGATACTCGGAAACAGCTTTTGTCCGTAAAAAAGAAAATCAAACGGTTTTTGGTATTCGATTTTTCTCTCCTGTAATGGAAATCCCCATTTGTGGGCATGCTACACTAGCCGCAGCAAAGGTTATACTCTCTAAACTAGATACAGACCAAATAACCTTTATTAATATCGAAGGGGTAAGACTGGACATCTCTAAAAATGAGTGCGGCCTAACGATGCTATTGCCAATGTATGATACTACTAAGGCCGATTGTCCTCCACAAGTGATTTCTGCATTAGGCATATCTGAAGTTTTGAACGTCGAGCATAATCAAGAAACGAATATCCTTTTACTTGAAATAGCGAGTACAAAAGAACTAGTTGAACTAACGCCAAACTATGAGGCTCTTTACCGTGCTCATGATACCATAAATGGAGTATTGGTTACCGCCAGGGGCGATGATGCATATGATTTTCACTCAAGGTATTTCTGGCCTTGGAGTGGTACAAACGAAGACCCTGTGACTGGAGGATCGCACATGTTCCTTACCAACTACTGGTCTAAAAGACTCGGGAAGCTAAAAATGAAGTCTTTTCAAGCGTCTCAAAGGACTGGCGCTATGGAAGTAGAAATCGTGAAGAGTCAAAAAGTCGCCATTACAGCCGACGCTACCATTATTCTATCTGGAACTTTACAGGTATAACGTCAGCCGCATAACGACATTTATCAACACCTGTTTATTCTTGATATCCCAATAATGGATTAAGCGCTTGATTGGAAAGATTGCTTTTGACCTGAACTCCCAACTGCTGCTTAAGTGATTTTATTTTCTCATCGTACCGATTTCTTATCTCTTTGTACTTATCCTCGAAGGCACTTCGATTATGCTTATTAGATAAATTAGCCTTCAACACTTCCATCATCATATCCAGATATACTTCATAAAATAGTCCATATACCGACGCATTGTCATAATGTGGGGTTCTGATCACCCTCAATACTCTTTGATGTGCACGTCGCTCAGCCTCTCGTTTAATTTCTTCGTCAAAAATTTCAAGTTTCTCATCACTCCCCAATCGGGTATTGAGCTCACTCCAATATTCTGAGATGCCCGCATCAACCATCTCTCCCAATGAATTGCTGCTGACCAATAAATCATTAGGTATATCTTTTTTATCTAAAAAGTCAATTTGCCCGTTGAGTAAGAAGGGCAATAACAACAAGTTTATTATTACTATTAGTCTCATTTGTTCAATAATTTAATTCAATGGTTACCTCTCTAGTGAGCTAGATTAACGTAGGAAATTCGTGCCGCTCTAATCTGGCTCATCAAAGTTTTACATAAACCTCTCTAAAGCATCAACGCTTTGATTTTCCTTTGTCAGGTTTGGTAATGATCCAACAGTCAAGCTATCCAGGTCAACCATCACTTAAATAAACGAACTTAAAAACGTATCCGGTAAGTGTCTTCTACTATTTCATCTTTTAGGGGCATGGAACGGTGATGAATTTAGATTAAATTCTGGCCACTAGATATCATTCCATTAGATCTTAATATTTGACGTGCTGATATACGCCCACACAGGAAGTGTTTTTCAGGACATTCTTTTTTCCCATGAAGCCCACAGGGCCGGCAAGCAAGTGGTTCGGAACTTTGCATTACCCACGACTTTTCGGATAACGGTCCGAAGCCAAATTCAGGTACGGTGGAGCAATACATAACTGTAACTGGCGCATCTACAGATGAGGCAAAGTGCATTGGGGCTGAATCATTTACAAAATTCATCTCTGCATTTTTCATGAGTGCAGCCGACTGCAAAAAAGTCAACTTACCTGCCAGAGTTTCAATATTGTTTTTTACTGAAGTTTTCCGAATTTCCTCACATAAAGGCTTATCACCGGGTGCTCCCAATAGCAGGATATCAATTGAATCATCTAGCTCATTGATGAGTTGAACCCAACCTTCTATGGGAAACTGCTTAGTAAACCAAACACTGGCTGGCGCTATACATAGATACTTCGCCTCCCTCCTCACGTCTTCAAAATCTTGGCTCGAAGGATACAACTGAGGGCGTCTCTTTCGGGGCGTACACATATCAGCAATCAAGGTTAAGTTACGGTCCACCTCGTGCTGACCAGCCACAATTTGATGGGGCACTTTCTTTTGAAAGAACAGTGATAACGGATTTTTATCAAAACCAATTTTGACTTTCCCTTTTGAAAAAGCCGTAATCAATCCAGTGGTAAAAAATCGCTGAACATTAATCACGTATTCGTACCTCTGAGAGCGTATTTGTCTTATGAGCGAGATGAGATTTTTGTATTTCTGTTGTTTTTTATTAAAAACCAGTACCTTACGAAGGTGTGGGTTGTTGTCCAAGAGACTTTCGTTTCCTTTCCTCACCAGTATATCAATTATAGCATTAGGAAAGTTATCCCGAAGGTTTTCAATAATTGGAGTGGCCAACACCACATCACCTATGAAAGCCGTTTGCACAATTAACACCTTCATTCTCTTGTTATGATTTTTGTTCAATATTAAACTGAAAAGGGCAAACCTTCACACTACAGAAGATGACTGTTTAACGCTCATTACACACCATTGAAAGAACAAATGACTCAAAGCAACTGATTACCAATCAATAATTTATCAATAAAGCTCATTTTTAAGCCATATAATAGTTTGAAATAACTCAAGACAAACCATGCCTCAATGAGAAAATCCCCCGATTATGCGATTCTCTGCACCACAGAGCCCTTTTTGGCAACGGCATTTTTGTCACTCAAAAACAGATAGGATAGCTTATGGAATACATTATTATCTCACTGCTTTTTAGTTGTCTATTCGGCATACTTGGATATGCATTTGGAAAAATGGACAAAAGGAATAGTACTGACTATCGCCTACAACTAGCCAGACTAGACCATGATGTAATGACTTGTAAAAAGGAAACCACACAAATAATACGAGAGTATCGAGAACACCAAGTACTCTTCCCTGGTGATCAGAAATTTGGCATTTCCAGCTCGCTAAACTTAGCAAGGGCAATTTTTGGAAAGCAAATCATGAACAATGATCTCACCGTAATTGAAGGAATCACTCCAAAAATCGAACAACTACTACACAGCCATAATATTGCCACTTGGGAAAATCTTTCCAAATGCAGTATTCATCGCTGTCGTCAAATCATGTACACAGAAGATGAAGAACTTCAATTCATAGACCCTGTTACCTGGCCTGAGCAAGCACGGCTCGCATTTCAAGGCAGATGGATCGAACTTTATGACTGGCAAGAGCAATTGAATAGCAAGTAATTACTTCTCATAGGCGACAGAAATGGAAAAGGCTGGTGCACGAAGAACGTATTGACCATAGTAGCCCCCACTAGTGTACATCCATATTTTCCAATTGCTTAAAAGTTCGTATCCGAATTTCAAGTTGTAGGAATAAAACTCCGTATTGTTGGCTGCTACCCCGGTATAAACAGTATTTCCGTCATCGAAATCACCATTTCGAAAGGGAATAAGCATTTCGTGTCCTGCTATAAGAAATATTTTTTTCGACACTTTTTTCCCAATTTCGACACGTTGATGCACACTTTCACTGTAGCCATTGGTACGAATCCGAAAATCGGTTTGAATTGACGCAAAAACAGCTTTAGAATAGCCGATATTAAGTCCAAAAATACCAGAGGAGGCATCTATACCAGTCCTCAATCCTGTTATTGGGTCGTAACGTGCTGTTGGCAAACCCAATCCGATTTTTGATGAAACGACTAAAGGGCCATCGTTTTTTATACCTTTTAAGGCCGCAAACTCAACATTACCAATTCCCACCAGTCGTCCCGAACTAACTCTAGATGCCGACACGTCTTTTACGAAAACATTCTCCGGGAATCTAAAAGGAAGCAATCCAGTCAACATCCATAACTTACCCAAACCAATTTCTGCGTAGGCGGAAACGCTAGCATCGACAACTTTATAGTCCAAATCAACTGCTGGTTCTTTTCTCCAATACATTTTATCAGCGGCCATTGTAGAATAACTGATTTGATAGTACGCACTGCCTTTATCTCGAACCCAAGCTTGGGCGTTGATTTGTTCGCAGACGAGTATCAAAAAACAGCACGCTAAAATTTTGATACCATAACCACTCAACATAGATCTTCAATTTTAAATTTTAAGCCTCGGAAAACTACTTCGTCTCCTGAAGATTTCCCCAACATAGATTTACCTATTGGAGAGGCCAGTGAAATCACAAAAAAAGATTTCCCTTCAACAGTAACAGCCCCATGTCCTATTCCGATTAAATACTGCTTATCGCTGGTAATTACAAGACTACCAAATGTCACGCGCTTCAAAACCTTATCTGTATTCATCTGATTTAAGAGTTGCTTTGACTTGTTGATTTCAGAGAGCTGACTTCCGTATTTATCTATTTCTATCTGCGCCATCGCACGCCCTGTCTCATATTTATCACCAGCAGTGCTTTTGGTTTCCATATCGCGAGATTTCTGTGCTACATCAATAGCCTCCTCAAGAGATTGTATTTTTTGATCGATTTCGGTCAGTACTACTTCAATTACCTTTTGTCTTAATTCCAACAACTCCATTTCTTGATTACTAAATTGAATCACAAACTACACGAATTTCCCCATAGAATCTATGAAATAATGTTGCAAAAGAGCTGGCTTGAGTAGCACATGGTTCTAATCGAAGTTAATTTCTATGGAAATTCTAAACACCCTCTATTCATTCGCATGTAGACAGTAGTTCTATCAGTGACCAAATTTGTCAAGAAAGGCATAACTTAACCACTGGAACAATCCCTAAAGAGCAATTTGAAGTATTTTCAGGTCACAAGTGAGTTCACCCCCTCAGTACATAATCTTTTAACAGAAAGCCTAATCGGCACACCCGGTAAAAGCATGGTATACCGACACCGAAACGTGGACAAAAAGCTCTCTCATATCCGTAGACAGCGTGTGCTAACACTTAATAGAAACAACAAGACTATTGCCACTCTATCATTTTACCTTCGAAAACCTACCTCCAATCATCAAGGATTTACTCTTTCCTACATTCGATTCGTAGCTTTTTCAAAACATTTTAGAAAAGGATATCATGGTACGAACTTCAAAAGAAAATCTTCCCTTCGGAATGAATTAAAAACTATTTTATCAAATCTTATTACCCCCGAAGAAAAGCTGATTCACTATGCTTATGTCGACCTGAAAAACAAAAATTCTAAAGCATTGTGTCAGGAGTTTGGCTTTGTAGAATGTCGACAGTTTACGCAAATCATGTATTCACGAGTAGCGCCAAAAAAAACAATGGCCCCTCAAAGAATACAGGCATCCGAAAAACCACACCTAACGCACTTGTTAACTAAATTTTATGCAGAACACAACTTTTTCCACATCGATAATCTATTCTTTGAAAACAACTATTTCATCATCAAAAATGAAGATAATGAGGTTCTCGCAGGTATTCAGGCGAATCTTGAATCTTGGGATATCTTTGAAATACCAGGTATACCTTCATTTATCTTAAAAAAGATTCTACCTCGTATACCTATTCTCAACAAGTTAATCACCAACCCATTTCGCTTTTTAGCCCTTGAAGCTGTTTATTTCAAGCCCCAACAGGAACATCTTTTAAAACTATTAATTGAAAGCTTACTGGCTGTTCACGAATTACACAACGCTATTTTATTCATTGATACTAAGTCACCTTTAAACGAAAAGCTAACCTTCCTGCATTCAGGTCCCTTAAAAGTAATCTCTGCACCAAAAACAGCTTCTGTTATTTACCGGTCAAGCGACAACATACCAAAAGAGCATCTTCATCATTCTCCCGCATACATCTCCTGTTTTGACCTCACTTAGCTATTAAGTTCAATTTGAATAGTCAATCAACCTATAGAATTCTTGCATAATGAATCCTTTTGCTCAACTTTGGGTTATGCTCTCATAAGTGAACGAGTATTAATATAGATCTATCATCTACCGTGAATAGAGGCAATCGTCATAGGAAACAGCAAATAATGAAACAGTTCGAGGCACTAAAAAGAACCCTATTTGAAAAGAATATCCATGTAAAACGATATCCAGCGACTTCTCAGATATGCAAGCTGGTTACGCGTACGCTGACACTTTTATTTCCTGAGCAGTCCAGGGTTACTTATGACAATTTTGAAAACTATAATGCTGCATTTAATGCTATACAAAAGGAGTTCTGCGAAATATTCTCCTCTATCTCAGAGGAGTTAGATCAATCTCCTGAAGTAATTTGCGAAACTTTTTTTGGCGAAAAATTGCCAGAGGTATACGAGCTTTTAAAAACTGACGTGCAGGCAATTGTTAATGGTGATCCAGCGGCCAAATCTGAATATGAAGTATTAAGAGCTTATCCTGGTTTTTACGCCATAGCATTTTATCGCATTGCACATGCTTTCTGGGATCTAAAAGTCCCTTTTTTACCAAGAATAATCACCGAATACGCGCATTCAAAGACCGGTATTGATATTCATCCCGGAGCTCAAATTGATTCACATTTCTTTATTGATCACGGCACTGGTGTCGTCATCGGTGAGACGTGTCGAATTGGTAAAAAGGTGAAAATCTATCAAGGCGTAACCCTCGGAGCACTAAGCGTAGCAAAAGAAATGGCCGAAACCATTCGACATCCGAAAATAGAGAATAATGTAGTTATCTATGCCAATGCGACTATTTTGGGAGGCAAGACTGTTATTGGCGAGAACTCACTACTGGGCGGCAACGTATGGGTTACGCGTAGCCTACCACCAAACTCCACGGTCTATCACAAACCACAAATAGAAGTAAAGGAAAAGTAAAACCACACCGAATTATTCATCAACCGAAATAACACTTTATGGCATCAATATTAGACCTTGTGGGAAACACCCCGCTCGTTGAATTAAGAAAAATAAACCCAAATCCGAATGTTCGCATCTTCGGAAAGCTTGAGGGGAATAACCCTGGAGGTAGTGTTAAGGACCGGGCCGCGTATGGCATGATCAAAGGAGCACTTGACCGCGGGGAAATCACTCAGCAGTCAAAACTTATCGAAGCCACCAGCGGGAATACAGGAATTGCTTTAGCCATGATAGCCCGTCTTTTTGGCATTGAAATTGAGTTGGTCATGCCTGAAAATTCCACTAAAGAACGGGTACAAACCATGGAAGCCTACGGAGCCAAGGTAACCTTAACGTCCGCTTCTGGCTCTATGGAAGCAGCGCGCGATTTTGCAGAAAGCAAAGTAAACGCTGGTACACACGTAATGCTGAATCAGTTTGGTAATCCGGATAATTACAAGATGCATTACAAAACTACCGGGCCAGAGATATGGCGCGATACAGACGGAAAGGTGACGCACTTTGTTTCGTCAATGGGCACTACGGGTACCATTATGGGTACTTCTCGTTATCTCAAAGAACAAAACCCTGATGTACAAATCGTCGGTTGTCAACCTACTGACGGCTCACGTATTCCGGGAATAAGAAGATGGCCGAAGGAATACTTACCGACCATATTTGAACCAGAACGTGTAGACATAACCATGGACATTGAT
>CAYMST010000178.1:0-9693 GCA_964393115.1 uncultured Roseivirgaceae bacterium
CTTTAATCAGCGTTAAGGGTGTGCGAATCTCGTGGCTTACATTGATGAAAAATTGAGATTGGAAATTATTAATATCCTCGAGTTCCGCTGTTTTGTCCCTTAACTTCCGCTCATTATTTTGATTTAAGTTCTTGAAATAATTGACGGCGATATAGCAACAGAAGAATAGGCAGACATTGGAAACGCTCAAGATATGAACATCTCCATAGTGATTTAAAAAAATATCGGGAACAGAAAATCCGATAAATGAGATCATCAGGATGGAGTAATTAATCCATTTATTATCTACATAAATCAGACAAATCATGGGAGGGAGCAAGAAGTAGAACTCGATAAACTTCCCAGTTCTCAAAAAGTTTGGAAACGCAAACCCAACAATAAGAAGAAGTGAGATATAAAGCAGGTGTCCTGAAAGATAGCGGCGCTTCGCATGTAAAAATTGTGCCAGTGCAACCAATCCAATAAGTGCAACATGCGTTGTGATATTTATGTAATTAATAACATCCTTTGATAGATAGCCAAGGATGAGCATGGAGCCAGCAAAATACCACGTCAGGCAAAAAGCATTGAATAACTTAATCTTCTTGAGTTGGTCATTAGACTGAGAAGGAGCTGACCCTAAGGAAAGAAATTTTGTATATGATATGCGGAATGTCACGATCTACAGATTCTGTTTTCAAGTCTAAAAAAAAAGAAACGCATCAACAAGATCTATTTGTGGGGTTATTTGGATCGTTTGCGCTTGTCTTGAACTATTTGAGGCTTTTTTTGAATCATGTAAGGTTTTGGAGCGAATTACCTTTGTTTCATAATTATCGCAGAGAATAATTTTTAAAACTTAAGATCAGTTATCATGTTCGGTATTAATAATAAAACTACTGTAATCCTGGCCAACGGTTTACTGGTGTTAGGCTATGTAGTCTTAAAGTCAGGGAGGAAAAAACAAAAAAGCTCTTTGTGTTATTTTGAGAAGAAAAATAACGCCAAATTAAAAGACGATTGGGGTATGAATCAAAGCTTCATCTAATCCAAATACCCAATTGAATACAGGGAAAACCCCTATCACCCAATTACATTATCACATCCCTAAAACAGGGATAAAGAACTTATTACCAAACTCAGTTTCTTTTTGAAACGAATCACCACTCTGTCACTCGGATTATTTCGGGTGGCAGTTTTATGTGCATAGGGGGGCGTTGTTTCTTGCTTTAGATGGAAAAGAAACCCAATGATTCTGGAATAAAACTGTACTTTATTGTGCAATCTGTAATATGCACTGGGACACAATCAGGTAGTCGTATTAGCTATGAGAAAATGAATGGTCTTTAAATGACGAAAGCCTGCGTTAGCAGGCTTTCGTCATTTAAGCTATGCTTAAATCTTTAAACCTGGTTATTCAGGATAACAGGCATTACCAACATAAGGATGTCTTCATTGTCATCTTTGTCCGAAGGTACTACAAGCCCCGCCTTGTTTGGTTCTGAAAGCTGCAACGTGATTTTTTCAGAATAGAGATTGTTTAATATTTCAATTAGGAATTTTGAATTAAACCCAATTTCAATATCGTCACCATTATGTTCACAGGACAGTCTTTCATTCGCTTCGTTAGAGAAATCTAGATCTTCAGCAGAAATCTGAAGTTCACTACCCGTGATTTTTAATCGAACCTGATTCGTGGTTTTATTGGCGTATATCGAAATACGCTTCAGTGAACTCAGTAACTCTAATCTGTCAATAACCATATGGTTGTCGTTATTAACAGGAATTACATTGTCATAATCAGGGAATCGCTCGTCGATAAGTCGACAGATCATTTTTAGATTCCCAAAATTAAAAAAGGCATTCGCCATGTTGAACTCAACACTTACGTTAGTGTTTTCCTGAGGTAGACATGCTTTAAGTAGCGTTAATGCCTTTCTAGGAACAATGATCGCATTTCCTGTTTCAGTAGTGATATCTACTCTTCTATATCTAATTAACCGATGTCCATCAGTCGCCACGAATGTAGTATTCGTGTCTGATAGGTTGATGTAAACCCCCGTCATAGCAGGCCTTAACTCATCATTGCTAGTAGCGAATATGGTGTTGCTTATAGCACTTGTTAATACATCAGTTGACATATTGACAGCGAAACCATCACTAACAGTTGGCACTTTAGGAAAGTCCATTGCGTTTTCACCAGCAAGTTTGTATCGTCCGTTATCGGAACTAATCTCAATGCCATAAGTCTCTGCGTCTATAGAGAATGTAACAGGCTGCTCAGGAAGATTCCTTAAGGTATCCAACAGAATTTTTGCCGGTATTGCGACACTTCCGTCCTCTTTGCTCTCCACTTGCAACTCTGTGATCATCGAGGTTTGTAGGTCCGAGGCCGTCACGGTAAGGTTTCCCTCTGATATTTCAAATAGAAAGTTTTCTAGTATTGGCACTACAGGGTTGGTTGTAATAACACCATTGATGCCGCTAAGTTCTTTCAAAAGATAAGACGACGAGACGATAAACTTCATTCTTCGTAATTTACTGGTGATTTATTTTCAGTATTCTTCTAGTAATGGTTGAACACAAACCGCTTTGTGCGGTGAATTCCAAGAACCGGTAAAATTAAGCCAAAATTTTAGATACTAACTAGATTAACCTATTCGATTACTATATATTTTCTTAAAGTTTTTCGAATTGATTTTTAGGTAACAGCAGTTGCCGAGCCCTTTTTTGGGTAATTACACCGAAAGATTGATTGTTGTGCTGAACCAAGTAGAGACTTTTATCTGCTGGCCATTCGTAAAATGTCAGCGTGCTTAGTCCTTCAATATCCTCTAAACTAATTTTGAATAAAAAGTTGGTTACCGGAGAAGGGGGAGAACTAATCCATTCGTTGATTTTGTAAGCTTGATACTGTCCCAAGTAAGCGTAAACCTTTGCCGTGTCCATTTTTTGGATATCACTGATAGAGATTCCTTGCTCATCTTGAAAGATTTTAGTGATTTCACCTCCGTTGTTTTCTATGGATAGCGATACGAAAGAAGTAGGGTGGGTCTTGAAAACCGTTCTGTCACGCAACTGAAGCCCTGTTAGGTCAAATATTTGTGCAATGTATCCAGACGAATTCGGAATATGAACTTGATAGTAACTATTGGCCATGGATATATAAGTGTTCTGATTAGTAGGGTCACCATGTACCGAAAATGTTAATCGCTCACCGTCAGTCTTTGTCAGCTCTACAGCAATAGATTGCGGTGTTTCTGGTAGCTCACTGATTTCTCGTTTGACTTCCATCAATCTTAGTACACCGAGAAGAGAGCGTTGAATGTCCAGGTCTAGCCTGGTTCCATCGGATAGTGTCCAATACGTGTTTTTATTTACCAAAAGGTTCTTTTCAGAGGCTCGAGTTAGCTTTATTCTGGTAAGGTCCCCCGCATCTGTTAAAGACAGTAGGCTTTGACTACTCGGTTGATTACTTCCAGAGAAATCAACTTGTAAGGCTAGTCCTAACGCTAGCAACATCAACCATACCGCTAGGAGTTTTAAATTGATATGCATACCCTTAGCTGTTAAAACGTGTGTATTTCCTGTTCCTCAAAAAGAACTTAACCAAACCAAAAATGATAATGACAACAATAGGTATCGCTACGTTTACAAGCTGCCAGAATGTCTTATCCTGATCGACTTTGACCTTGTCTAACGGCCGTACTTTAACCTCCTTTAGGCGGCTTAGTATTAGCCCTTGTTCGTCAAGCATGTAATCTATACTGTTTAGTAAAAACTCTCCATTGGCATATTTCCGTTTTTTGAAAGGGTCATATCCCACTTCGTATGGCCTATTGTTTTGCGGATTAATTTCGTTTCTTAAGAGATCACCATCTCCAAATACCACTAATTTTCCATCTGAGCTGGAAGCTCGAAATGATGCTTTAGATACTCCTTCAGGTAAGATACGGTTGCGATAAAAGGATGAGAACTCTCCTTCGAGTAAGTAGCAGACAGGTTGTGGGCCAGCGTTAAAAGAGGATGGGTCTATGTTCTTTTGTAATTCGTTGATGCTGATGTAGATAGGGCTGGAAAGCACACGCGAATACTGAGACGAACTTACAAGTGGTGTTTTTTTGATGCCTTTCACAGATATGGTATCAAGGGTAGATACGAAGCGACCGTAAAGAGCATCAATATTCTTTGTGATCGGGTGTTTGGATAAGTTATTTAGAATTGGAAAGAAGGGCCAAGGCAGCAGCCTTACTTGTGGTTGATTTCCCATATTTCCCACAATCACAGGGAAATCTCCGCAGTTGATATCCAGAACTAACTTTTTATTCACACGGATTCCGTATTTGTAAAGAAGGTCATCTAGCTTGGTTTCGTTGGGAAGCGCTAATGTGCCGTTTCCATCCACACTGTCCATGTTTACTTTAAGAGCATCAATTAATAATATCAATTTACCCCCATTCATTATATACTGGTCCAGGGTGTAAAGTTCTAGCTCCTTGAATGCTTGAGCGGGTTTGTTGACGATCACCACATCAAGTCCATTTAAGTCAAATGAATGCAATCCAACGACCTCATATTTTTGGGATAATAAGCTTTTAGCGTGTGTGAAAATGGCAGAGTCTAAGGCGCTTTCTAATATACCCACCTTTGACTTAGTGCTGTTAAAGAAACTTTGGAACGCAGTCGATAGCTGATACTCTAGGTTTTCAATTGATTGGTTCAAGGTTTGCTCTGCAGAAGCTAACTTATTGCCGTTTAGCAGTAGTACACCTCTTTCTCTGTTTTTGTAGGAGATAAGTGCGCCGGGAGCAATCAGTTTTTGTGTTTTAGCACCATCCTTCGTGTAGACTACTGGTGTAGTTGGAATTCCTTTTTGAGCTAATTGACGAAAGAAGTTGTTTTTTGTTCGCTTATCTGAGATGAGATCTGGGTTGATGAATTTAACATTGAGCTGTCCATTAGTATGATATTGGAATTCTTTCAGTAAATCGTCAGTAGCCTTTTTAAGCCGTTCAAAACCACTTGGAAGTGCTCCGTCAAGGTATACTTCTACTAGTACCGGTGCATCGATTTTGTCTAGTAAGGCTATTGTCTTGGGGGATAGGGAATACCTTCCCTCTGCGGTAAGGTCTAGTCTCAACGGAAACTTACTCGTCAGAGAAACTAATACCCAAGTGCCCGTTATCGCTATCAACAGCGTAAGCAAGGCCTGAATTTTTTTACTCTTCCAGTTTACCATTTTCTACTGTTAATTGAAATATGAGTGAGCACCAACATTACGGAGATGAGCCCTATGAAATATGCGATATTAGTCAGATCAATAACCCCCTTTGATAGCGCATCATAGTGAAAAGCTACCCCCAGCTTTTCAATGGTTCTGAGTAATACGCTCCATTCGTTGAGTTGGGAAATGGACCCAAATCCGTAAAATATGAAAAAACAAAGCAAACAACCGAGTAGGAAAGATACGATTTGGTTACCGGATAATGTTGAGGTAAAAAGGCCAATGGCTACAAATGAAGAGGCTAATAGGATCAAGCCAATATAGGACCCGATGATGCCAGACATGTCAATATTTCCCTTGGGAATACTGAGTTGGTATAGGCTATACGCATATATAAAAGTAGGGATAACGGTGATAACGACCAGACAAGTGCCTGCTAGGTATTTGCCAATGATCACTTCAAGCTCTGAGACTGGTTTGGTAAATAAAAACTCAATAGTTCCTGTTTTCCTTTCCTCAGCAAACATGCGCATGGTAATAGCTGGAACCATGAACAGCAATATATACGGGGCTAGGAAAAAAAAAGTGCTCATGTCTGCATATCCGTAGTTGAGAATGCTCGTTTCCGGAAATACCCATACTAATAGTCCGGTAACTAACAGAAATACAGCCATTACTAAATAGCCGATAAGTGAGTTTAGAAATGTGTGAATTTCTTTTTTGAAAATGGCAATCATGGACGAGGAGCGTTAGTTATTTCCTGAAAGATCTGTTCCAGGTTTTTTTCACTCTTATTGAACTGTTGGATTAAGTTGTCATATTGGATACTGAGTTGTTTGAGGTCTTCCCTTAGTCGCATTGGATCTGCGGTATCGATTATAAAGGTGCCGTTGTCTTTTTTAATGATTTGATTTACCGAGGTTAATGCCTCAATAATCTCAAGGGCTATTTCTTTTTCAAACGCAATTTCCACCCGTGAGGCGCTCGAGTATTTCTGTTGCAGGTCAGGGATACTACTATTTTCCAATAAGGAGCCCTTGTTGATAATCATAACCTTGTTACATACTGCTTCCACCTCTTGTAAGATATGAGAAGAAAATAGTGTAGTTCTTTCTGAACTGATATCTTTTATTAAACTTCTGACTTCCAGAACTTGATTAGGGTCAAGGCCCGTTGTTGGTTCATCTAAAATGAGTACCTCTGGGTCAGGTAGAAGTGCTTGTGCTAGCCCGACCCTTTGTCGGTATCCTTTAGATAATGCACCCACTTTTTTATTTTGCTCAAGTGCTAACCCACATAACTCAATAGTTTCCCCAACTCTTTTTTTAACATTCTTTAGGTCAAATAATTCTGCGGAGAACCTCAGGAACTCATGCACGTACATGTCCAAATACAAGGGGTTGTGCTCTGGTAGGTATCCAACCTTTTTACGAATGACCTTAGGAAAGCGAGTTACATCTTTACCAAGGACAACGGCTTGGCCAGATGAAGGAGGAATGTACCCCATGATCATCTTCATGGTGGTAGATTTACCTGCTCCGTTCGGCCCCAAAAAACCAACTATTTCCCCTTTTTTTAATTCAAAGGAGATATCGTTTACTGCCAATTGCTGACCGTAATATTTAGTAAGACCTGCTACGAGTATGGACATAGGTGCATTCTTCAACCAATAACGTTCCTTTATCTAGATTATTTGCCAGCAAATATAAGGTCTTCACCAGACTGAGAAAGTCTAAGACTAGAAGAGTTATGAATTCAGTAGTGTTAACCGAATGTAAATGGAGGATGTTGATTTTAAGAATGACTGAATAGAGCGTCAAATAAAACGGTAAATTGCTGAGCAGGAGCATAAGATCTACCGTGGTACGTGTTCGCTTGTACACTGATATAATTGGGGACATCATTGATCATGACGTGCTCTATCAGGATATTCCCGAAGAGTTGAGCTCGTGGTGTTTCTAGATCTTTGATTCGAGGTTTCAAATAATGCTTTTCACGCAGTTCCATTTTCCCGTTTACCTTCTCTACTATCGTAGCATCTGAGTTCATGTATTTATACCCTATTTCATGAGTTCTTTGGGCGATAAAGTCAAACATGTATTGAAATTGAAGAGGTTGAAATGTCTTAGAGTTGTACCCAATGGCAAAACCATTGGATCCGCTAGTCTCTAAAATGTGTATCGGAAGATTAGAATTCTCAACGTCTAAAAGCTTAAGACTATATGCTTTATGAATCTCTTTTACTTGAAATTGCTGTCTTTCAGAATTCTCCCACTGCTCATATGCCTGATTATACTTCTCTGATCGCGAGATAACTTCGTGAAGAATAATACCGGAACCACTAGATTCCTTGAACAGATTATTGATTAGTTTGTCGATCTTCAATTTGCTTGAATTTATGAAGGCTCTATGTCTCAACAAAGAAATAGAGCCTAGCCAAAATATCTATTGAATATACCGGGCTTTCCTCAAAAGGTTACAGATAATCGGTTAATGAAGTAATGTTACCCCACCAAATTGTTCAAGTTCTTCAGACTCAGGTTTTAAATCATGTTTAAATACTATTCTATATGCGTATACTCCAGGTGGGAGTAAGTTGCCGCGGTAGATGCCTTCCCACTCAAAGTCGACATCTTCCGAGTAATACATGAGTTCCCCCCATCTATTAAAGATGTATATCTTAAATTCGGTAATGTGATCATTTCTAAAAATTTTGAAGACTTGATTGTCGGAGAGGCTGGCGTTAGGGGTGAAGACGTTTGGAACTGAAAGCCTAAATAAACAGTCTTCTATCACGTTGGTTCTATCTAGCCGACAACTAAATCCATTACTCAGTTGCACTTCGTAATTCCCGGCTGTAGTTGTCGTAAATGGATTTGCCGTACTCACCGTTGCTGATCGCCCAACAATCCTCCAAGAATAAGAGCTAAAATCTCCAGCATTTAATATGGCCTCGGCACGCTCGGGATCTGTAATGCAAAATTCGATTTGGTCATCCAGAGTCATCTCTTCGTCTGCAATTGGAGTAAGGAAGTAATCTCTCGTTTCAATAGCAGGGCATTCCCCTCCAGGATAAGTACTGGTAATCATGTACTGACCGCTATCTGATATGGTGATAGCTGGGGTGTTGGCCACAAACCCATTGGGGCCAGTCCAGGTAAATAAGAGATCACTTATATCACTTGAAGCAGTAACATCTGCAGTTGGATGTTCATTACAATTTGGGGCATAGTCGATCGCTATGTCTATGTCCTCGAAGACATCAACATCGAACGCTGCAATGCCTTCACAAGTCTCAGAAGCGTCAATAACTGTAGCTCTAACCATATAACCACCATCTGTATTCGCTGTAAGGGAGGCCGATAAGGTAGACAAGTCATTGCCATCTTGTGACCAAGTAAAGTCGTATTGTGATTGGTCAGCTCCATTTGAAACCGTGGCTTCCAAAGTAACTTCGCCATCACATGCGTCACCAGTAGAGTCAATATCAACTAAAGGCTGATCAAATATGTTGGCCTCTAGACTGTCATTTCCCTCACAAAGGTTTTGTCCATTCACCGCTACGCTATACATTCCGCTTTCACTGATGGCTAAAGTGCTGTTGCCAATAATGGTATTACCATTAGGCGTGGTCCAGGTGAAGCCAGTAGCTGTGCCAAAATTTGATATGGTCAATTGCGCTGTGTTTTCCGGAGTTTGACAAAGGTTGCTTGCCGCTAACGTAAAGCTTACCGGTCCTTCAGCTATCAAGTTGGCCGTATCGGATTGGATACAGCCCTGTCCAGAAGGATCAGTGTCTTCTATGGAAACGATATAAGTTCCTGACGATAAATTCGAGCGGTTATATATAGAGTCACCACTATTGGAGTCAGCTATCGCGTCACCAACTGTTGGGGTCAGTAGAACATCAAATAAAATGGGGGCGGTGTTCCCTGCAGTGCCGGATAAGGTTATTTCTAGTCCTAAAGAGTCTTCACATCCAGCGATTACGTTTAGGCTTTCAATATCAAAATCCGCGTTCTCATCTTCCAGGGAGAAGGTTGCTATAGAATCACATGAAGTAATCGTATTGTTAATTTCGATGGTGTAGACTCCGGCATCTAAGCCAGGTACCGTTGGTATAACTCCTGGTGCTTCGATGGTTGTAGTACCTACAATTTCATTGTTATCACTATCTAGAAACCGGTAATCAAATGTCCCTGATGAATTAAGTTGCACTCCAATACTTCCTGTACCCGTACAAGACCCTGGATTTGTAAGGGTTTCAGAAAAATCAAAGTCTTCATAAACAGTAACAAAAAGACTGTCGTACGCAGTACATTCTGTTATGGGATGTTGAATAGTCACACCATATGTATTGGTTCCACGGAGCGAAGGGTCAATAGCCAACGTTTGCTCATTCGATGATTGTAGCGCACCGTTGATGTACCATCTATGGACTGGAGATCGTGAATAATTACTATTTAGATCAGGTATGTCGACGTTAGGAC
>CAYMST010000179.1:0-9663 GCA_964393115.1 uncultured Roseivirgaceae bacterium
TTGGTAGAGAGAAATTTTAAGAATGGAAGGTTAAACTTTTCAACCAAACTTTCTGAATCCCTGACTGGTACGAGTGCGGTTTTTATTGCTGTGGGTACCCCTCCTGGGGAAGACGGGAGCGCTGACTTGAAATATGTTTTGGCGGTAGCTGACGAAGTTGGCCAACACATGAATGACTATTTGGTAGTGATTACAAAAAGTACTGTTCCCGTAGGTACAGCTAAGCGTGTCAAAAAACAAGTGTCTGAGGCTTTGGCTAAAAGGTCCTCAGATTTGGAATTTGACGTAGCTTCGAATCCTGAGTTCTTGAAAGAAGGTGCTGCGATAGACGACTTTATGAAACCTGACAGAATCGTAGTTGGGGTTGAGTCTCAGCGTGCTGAGGAGATATTAAATAACTTGTACAGGCCTTTCGTTATGAACGGTCATCCTGTCTATTTCATGGATATACCTTCCGCTGAAATGACCAAATATGCTGCTAACTCTATGCTAGCAACGAAAATAAGCTTTATCAATGACGTAGCGAATCTCTGTGAGATTGTTGGTGCGGACGTAAATATGGTGCGCAAAGGTATTGGTTCCGATTCTCGAATAGGGAATAAATTCATTTATGCTGGTGCGGGTTACGGAGGGTCGTGTTTTCCGAAAGACGTAAAAGCTTTAATCAAAACAGCCGAAGAGAATGGCTACGGAATGAAAGTGCTTAAAGCTGTGGAAGAAGTTAATGAAGCCCAGAAGTCAGTTGTCTTCAAAAAAGTTTCGAATCATTTTAATGGTGATCTAAAAGGGAAAACTTTTGCGGTTTGGGGACTTTCCTTTAAGCCAAATACGGATGATATGCGTGAAGCACCAGCGATCGTTGTTATCAACTCATTACTGGAAAAAGGAGCTTCGGTGCGCGCATTTGACCCGGTGGCAATGGAAGAAGCCAAACATGATCTAGGTGATACAATATACTACGCAGAAAATGAGTATGACGCGCTCAAAGGAGCAGATGGTTTAATACTGATGACCGAATGGTCAATTTTTAAGGTTCCTAACTTTGATGAAATCAAAAAATCAATGACTGGAAACCTGATAGTTGATGGAAGAAATATATACCAGTCTCAAGACTTACTTGATAAAGGTTTTGCTTATTACGGAATAGGCATATCGAATTAAACTCATAATCAATACCACTCTACCAAATGAAAAATATTCTCATTACAGGAGCTGCAGGGTTTTTAGGATCTCATTTGTGTGATCGTTTCCTAGCAGAAGGATTCAAAGTAATTGGCATGGATAATCTAATTACTGGGAGTCTATCGAATATTGAACATCTGTTTAAAGATGCCAACTTCGAGTTCTACCACCATGACGTATCGAATTTTGTTCACATTCCTGGAGAATTAGATTATATACTTCATTTTGCCTCTCCGGCAAGTCCAATTGATTATCTCAAAATACCAATTCAGACCCTGAAGGTAGGTTCTTTAGGAACGCACAACTTACTTGGCCTTGCACGCGCCAAAAAATCGAGAATTCTTGTAGCTTCTACATCTGAAGTTTATGGAGACCCACTTGTTCACCCTCAGACCGAGGAATATTGGGGTAATGTCAATCCCGTAGGGCCAAGAGGTGTGTACGACGAAGCCAAACGTTTTCAAGAAGCAATAACCATGGCTTATCATACTTACCATAAAGTTGAGACTAGGATTGTCCGTATTTTCAATACCTATGGTCCTAGGATGAGACTTAATGATGGCAGGGTTCTTCCGGCATTTATGGGACAAGCAATTCGAGGTGAAGACTTAACAGTATTTGGTGATGGTAGTCAAACAAGATCATTTTGTTATGTCAGCGATCAAGTAGATGGGATATTTCGACTTTTGATGAGTGATTATGTATATCCGGTAAATATTGGAAATCCTGGGGAAATTACAATTTTAGATTTCGCAGAAGAAATCATCAAGCTTACAGGTACTGCTCAAAAGATCATTTTTAAGCCACTACCAAAAGATGATCCGACTCAGCGAAAGCCAAATATTACAAAAGCACAAGAGTTACTGAATTGGCAGCCAAAAATTGGAAGAGAAGAAGGCCTAAAAATCACTTTTGATTACTTCAAATCTCTACCAAAGGAGAAGCTCAATGAAGTCGAACATAAAGACTTCACGAACTACAAGAAGTAATTATGGCAAATATTTTGGTCACCGGAGGTGCTGGGTTTATAGGCTCTCATTTGGTAAGGTTATTGGTAAAGAAATATCCAAATTACAGAATTGTGAATTTGGATAATTTGACTTACGCGGGGAATCTTTCAAACTTGAAAGAAATTGAATCTTTTGATAATTACCACTTTGTAAAAGGGGATATCTGTGATAGTGATTTGTTAGCATCAATCTTTACTGAACACCAAATTACCTCAGTTATCCATTTAGCTGCAGAGTCCCATGTGGATAGATCTATTTCAAACCCAATGGAATTCGTTAAAACGAATGTTATTGGTACAGTGACATTGCTGAATGTAGCCAAGCAGTTTTGGAGTGGCTCTAATTATGAGAATTGTTTGTTTTATCATGTTTCCACTGATGAAGTATTTGGGTCACTTGGAGCTGAGGGTTTTTTCACAGAAGAAACTTCATACGATCCTCAGTCACCTTACAGCGCGTCTAAGGCATCGTCAGATCATTTTGTCCGAGCTTATGCCAATACTTATGGCCTTCCAACGCGTATCAGTAACTGCTCGAATAATTACGGTCCTTATCAGTTTCCAGAAAAGTTATTACCCCTCTTTATCAATAATATAAAGCTTGGACGTAATCTTCCAGTGTATGGTAAAGGAGAAAATATTAGAGATTGGTTATACGTCGAAGACCACGCTCGAGCTATTGACGTTATTTTTCATAACGGTGGTCTAAACCAAACCTATAATATTGGTGGCTTTAATGAGTGGACAAATATTGATGTTGTTAAGCTATTATGTTCTATCTTAGATAAGAAGCTAGGAAACCCAACTGGCAAATCAGAGGAACTGATTACATACGTAACTGATCGTGCCGGTCATGATTTGAGATATGCCATTGATGCCAATAAGCTGATGACTGAATTAGGTTGGAAGCCTAGTTTACAATTTGAAGAAGGCCTAGAAAAAACAGTTGATTGGTATCTAGAAAATGAGGAATGGTTACTTTCCGTCACCTCAGGAGATTACCAAAATTATTACCAAGTACAATATGAAGCCCGCTAAGTTATGAAAGGAATAGTATTGGCTGGAGGATCGGGTACGAGGTTACATCCATTAACTCTTGCTGCGAGTAAGCAAATCTTACCGGTTTATGATAAACCGATGATTTATTACCCAGTTTCTACACTTATTCTGGCTGGAATAAGGGAAATACTGATTATCTCGACTCCGAGAGACTTACCAGTTTTCAAAGAGTTGTTAGGTGATGGTTCAAAACTTGGATGTAGTTTTTCCTATTCCGTTCAAGAAAAACCCGAAGGACTTGCTCAAGCGTTCACCATAGGCAAGAAGTTTATTGGTTCTGATAAGGTTTGTTTGATACTTGGTGACAACATATTTTATGCTTCAGGCTTATCAAGAAAATTACAAGATTGCAATAATCCCGACGGAGGTGTTGTCTTTGCTTATCATGTTAATGATCCCGAACGCTATGGAGTAGTCGAGTTTGATAATGAGGATAAGGTAATTTCGATTGAAGAAAAACCGGAAATACCTAAATCAAATTATGCCGTTCCTGGTATATATTTCTATGATAATGAAGTAGTTAAAATAGCTTCTAACTTAAAGCCAAGCCCAAGAGGAGAACTTGAAATTACTGATGTTAATAGGGAGTACCTAACGCGAGGTAAGCTTAAAGTCCAGGTTTTGGATCGAGGTACCGCATGGTTAGATACGGGTACTATAACTTCGCTCATGCAGGCAGGACAATTTGTCCAAGCCATTGAGGAGCGTCAAGCATTAAAAATAGGGTGTATTGAAGAAGTAGCCTATAAAATGGGCTTTATCACGGACTCACAACTTGTGGAATTAGCAAATCCACTTCTTAAAAGCGGCTATGGTGTGTACCTTAAATCATTGCTAGAGAACTAATGAAAATTTCTGAAACTGGAATAAAGAACTTAATGGTATTCGATCCTCAGGTTTTCGAGGATGATAGGGGATACTTTTATGAGGGGTATAGCCAAAATAAGATTACTAATTATCTAAAAGATGATTTTGACTTTAACATCGTACAATTCAACTTTTCTAAATCAAGAAAAGGTGTATTGAGAGGTTTGCATTTTCAAAAACAACCATTTGAACAAGCCAAATTAGTTAATGTCTTAAAGGGGGAAGCATGGGATGTCGCGGTAGACCTTAGACCAGGGTCAGCCACCTATGGGAAATGGCATGGAGAAATGCTTACCGAGGAAAACAAAAGGAGAATGTTCATTCCTCGAGGCTTTGCTCATGGATTTATAGCACTTACTGAAGGTACCGAATTAATGTATGCCGTAGATAATGGTTATAATAAGGAGAGTGAAGGAGGCATCATATATAACGACCCATCCTTAAACATTGACTGGAAAATGAAAGGTGGACAGTTTATTTTGTCCGAAAAAGATCTAATATTGCCCACATTAGAATAACAAATTGCGTTATGCGCCAATGACATGCGCAATATGGTTGCCTTACCAAATTTTTTTTTAATGAAAGCCTATATCACGCTAGTTATTTGTGGCTTGATGACTCACATAGCCATTGCTCAAAGTCTTCCTGGTCAAGTTAATTTACCTTTCGCAGGAAAAAACCCTGCAGAGTTCAGGGTTGATGATCTTTCGGATAAACAAATCAATGAGGGTTTCGAAAGGGCTTACAATAAAGGATATTCCGATACGGAGATTTATAATATTCTGGAACTAAACGGAGTTTCCTCCATTGAGATAAGCAAACTCAGGGAAAGAAAAAGTGCTATTCAAAATCGTTCGACTCAGCTTATTGAGTCTGATAAGGAGAGAAATGATCTCATAGAATTTATAACAGAACCGAGTAGCAATACTCCTGCGGAAAAGGATTCCGTAAGTAATACCGAGGTCACAACAACATTGGATGAGTCCTCAAATGCTTCTAAGAAGTCGGATATATATGGGTTGTCTCCTTTTCGAAATGGTAGTATCAGTTTCTTCCAAAAAACGGTTGATTTTGAAGCTCCCGATAACTATATAATCGGTGTTGGTGACAGGATATCCGTAAATATTTGGGGCTATTCAGATTTTTCGGGGTCTTATATTGTTGAAAACTGGGGTGGAATAAGTGATAACAATATTGATAGAATTTATTTAAGAGGCATGAGATGGGGAAAGGCTCGATCTCTGCTTAAATCACGGTTTCAAAAGGTATTTGATAAAACTAACTCTCAATACGAAATCAATATTTCGTACTCTAGGGAATTGAGTGTCAGCATTGTGGGAGAGGTCAAAAACCCCGGAACATATAAAATCCCAGCTATCAATAGTGTTTTTAATGCTTTAATTGCTGCTGAAGGACCTAAAAGGACAGGTTCTTTGCGTAGTATACAAGTGATTAGAGATGGTAAGAGTATAGCTGAACTAGACGTATATAAGTATCTTCAGGCTCCTAAAAGTCAAGATTTTTTTCTTGAAAATGGTGATGTGATACTGATACCTCTCGCGATGAAGACTGTTGAAATATCGGGAGAAGTTCGTCGTCCTATGTTCTATCAATTGAAACCTGAGGAAGGCCTGCAGGATCTAATTGCTTATGCAGGAGGGACTACCGCAACTGCCTACCTGAAGAATATTCACTTGGAACGATTTGAGCAAAATCAGAAGAAAACGGTAAAAGATATTGATTTGACCGATCCTAACCTTAAAAAGGTACCCCTTTCGGACCAAGATAAAATCATTATTAATCGTATACCCGAGAATATCGAAAACTTTGTTGAAATTTCTGGTTCTGTCGGACTACCCGGTAAGTATGAGTTTATCCCAAATGAGAAAATCTTAGACTTGATAAGGCGAGCGAATGGATTAAATATTAATACATATACTTCTGTAGCTTACCTTTTTAGACGCAGACAAGCGAGTACCGAAGTAGATGTTATACCTATTCCACTGGACAAAGTAATACAATCTCCGTCCAGTGTGGACAACATGAAACTCGAACTATTTGATGAAATTAAGATCTTTGCAAATAAGGATTTTTCGGATGAGCATACTATAGAGGTTGCCGGAGCTGTTCGAGAGCCCTTGACCTTTCCGTTTGCAAATGGCCTACGAATTGCAGATGCGATAAACCTTTGCAAGGGTTTAACGAGAGATGCATACCTGAAGGTGGCTTACATAATTAGGTCAACTGAATCAAGGACTTCATATATAGAGGTAAATCTTGAACAGGCTATTTCAGCGCCTGAGTCAACCGCAAATCTATTACTTAAGGAAAACGATATTCTAAGGATTTATACATTAGATGACTTTAGAGACGATTTTGATGTGGAAATTTTCGGAGCGGTAAGAGAACCAAAAAGATATGTTTATTCTGAGGGTATAACTATGTATGATTTAATTACGCTTTCTGGAGGACTGCTTTTTGATGCCTCAGACAAAATAGAAATATCCACATTGGATAACAATGGTAGTAACCCGACACAGATATCTAGTTCCAAGATATACCAAGTGGACATAGAGGACGGTTTATTGGTGAATAACGAAAAAAGTAGAGTTCCTCTCTCTCCTTTTGACCAAGTTTATGTACGAAGAAAATTCGATGCTAAGATTAAGCAGAATGTTACAATTATAGGTGAGGTAAAATACCCTGGTGTCTACGCTTTACAAGATCAAAAAGAGAGAATAAGCGATATCATTCAGCGTGCTGGTGGATTAACTGATGTTGCAGAAGTAAAAGCAGCTTCTTTTTATCGTGCCGATCAGGGTCTGGGAGAAATAGTGCTCAACTTGGATAAAGCTTTAAAGAACAAAAAATCAACCAATAACTATTACCTTTTGGATGGAGATGTGGTGACTATTCCGAGTAGAAAGAGTTTTGTAGGCATTAAAGGAGCTATAGATTATCCAATTGATAGCTCGAGGTCCATCAACGCTCCTTATATCGGAGGTAGATCGGCACGGTGGTACATAAACCGTTATGGCAACGGATTCTCTAAAGAAGCTAAGAGAAAAAGAACATATGTACGTCAACCAAATGGTGATATAGATCGTACCCGAGAGTTATTTTGGATTAACTTCTATCCAAAGGTGGATGCGGGTGCTACGGTATACTCTCTAAGGAAGATTGAGAAAACCGAAGAAGGAGAGAAGAAACAAATTGATTGGAACAAAGCCATAGAGAATGTTACCATTAAATTAACTGGTATACTCACCATTTGGGTCCTTGCTGATAGATTGTCAAACTAATTTTCCGATTATAAAGCGAATGAGCAGTATTGAGCAGAGTGGCAACAGCACCAAAGAATACAGTATCGACTTTATTGATGTGATGAAGTCAATATGGTCAAAAAGAAAATTCATATTAATTCTAGGAGGTGTATTTTGTATAGTAGGTATACTTGTAGCCATTACTACTCCTTCAGAGTATTTAGCTAAAACTCGCCTTTTACCTGAGCGTGAATCCTCTGGAAATGATAGGTTTGCAGGTAATTTTGGAGGGTTAGCAGGACTTGTAGGAATAGATTTAAAAGGTGCTTCTAACAATGACGCCCTACCCCCGACACTTTATCCACAATTAATACAAAGTATCCCATTTTTGGAGGAACTCTCTTTGGATTCCATAAGGGTGAGCTCATTGAGCCAAGGTAAGGTTACTATTAAGGATTATTTTTCAGAACACATTACGGCATCACCTTTTCAGGTGGTGGTAAATAAAGTTTTGAAATTTCCTTCCTACATAAAGGCTTTATTCGGCAAAAAAAAGGCAGAGGATATAGTGCTTTCAGATGGTGTCGGCGAAGAGGAAATCTATAGCCTCACATCCGACGAGTACGATATGTTGATGGCACTGAAAAGTAGGATTTGGGTAGAAATAGATCAGATTAATAGGCTATTGGTTATTAGTGCAGAAATGCCTGATGCTCTTGCAGCCGCTGATTTGCTACTCAGGGCAAAGGAGAGACTCACGGAGAATGCGACAAATTACAAGTTGAAAAAAATAAGGAGAGATTATGAATTTATTCACTCCCGATATTTGAGAAGTAAGGAAAATTTTTCAAAATGGCAGTTAAAGCTCGCGACCTTTGAAGACGAAAACCAAAATATGAATTCATCTCGGGCCCAGACCCAACGTCAGAATATTCGGAACGAGTATAACTTGGCTTTTGACGTATACAAGGCGTTATCAGAACAACTAGAGCAATCGAAAATTGAAATTGAAAAGGAGACACCCATATTTACTGTATTGGATCCAATTCAGGTGCCAATAGAACGAAATAGACCTGATCGCAAAAAAATGGTTATTGTATTTTTTGCTATTGGAATTGTGATTGGTATCGGGGTTCAATTACTGATCTTTATTTATTCATTTTTAAAGAAAAGTCAGGTTTTTGTTTCTTAACTATCGTTCTTTTCACCACTTTCAAGAATATTTATCATTTTGAGTCTCGCAGCTATTTTCAATAAACTGAAAAGCCAAAAGGCACTGAACATTTATTCACTAATGCTTGAAAAGATGTTTGGAATGGTTGTTTCTTTTTTTGTTGGGATATATGTAGCTCGGTATTTAGGGGCTGGTAGCTACGGAAAACTAAATTATGCACTGAGTTTTGTAGGCCTATTTCTACCCATATCGCGATTGGGATTAAACCTAGTGGTAGTCAGAGAACTATCTCAAAGTGATCAAAAGCACGAAATACTGGGATCTGCATACGCTTTGAAGTTTATCGCGACACTTTTCTCTATTCTTCTGGCAACGCTTTTATCTATCTTCTTAGTGGATGAAGGTTCAGTACGATTTATGATCGTGATTATCATCGCTGGTACAATATTTCAACCAGTTAATGTCATAGAGTTCTTTTTCCATTCTGAGCTAAAGTCTAAATTTTCCGCAATAGCAAAGAATTCTGCTGTGGTCATTTCGGCAGGAATAAAAGTGTTCTTGATACTCACTGAACGAGACGTATTTTACTTTAGCGTGGCGTATTTTTTCGAATACCTTATGGCAGGTATTCTACTCGTAATTTTCTATAATAAGTATTCGCTGATGGGGAGTCCTTTGAATTGGAAGGCGAGCGTGCTTAAAATGAAGGAGCTATTAAGATATTCATTACCTTTAATTTTTACTGCCATCGCTACTGCGATTGACTTGAAAATAGATCAAGTTTTTTTAGGTAAAATGGTTAGTAGTGAAATGTTGGGTAATTATTCTGCTGCTGCGAGATTGAGTGAAATTTGGTATTTTGTGCCAATTGCATTTATGATGTCATTTCTTCCAGGCTTTTCAAAAGCGGTAAAAAAGGGAAAGCCAATAGAACAGAAGGTAATCAAATTGTCGAGTTTGCTATTTTATTCTGCCTTAGGAGTGGCCTTGTTGGTAGGTAGATTTGCTGACTTTATCATTAGTTGGCTATTTGACGGGAAGTTTATTTATGCTTCTTCAGTATTAAAGATTCATATATTAGCGGCATGTTTTGTTTTTATAGGTCAAGT
>CAYMST010000180.1:0-4062 GCA_964393115.1 uncultured Roseivirgaceae bacterium
CGAAACATGAGCAAGAGAATATAACAAAATTGATAATATAATATATTTCATAACTGACTGGCTATTTAATATTATGAATGTAGAGAAAAAGGGATAGAAAAAATTCGCGTTGGTAGAATGAATAAGTGGGTTCGACGAAAGTGCGGAGGAAACAGATTTTCCGATCTCTAAAAAGCCAATAAAATTCTAATTTTTCACCGAATATCCTCTTTTTTTACGCAATCAATTTTTGTTTTTTTTTGACTAAAATAACTGCAGTTTTCTCAGTAAGTGATTCTTTGTTCAAGGCCTTTTATGCCAGAGGAGAGTCATATTATAGGTAAGACTAGCCAGGAAATAGGCTACAAATCATGTTTGAAAAGGGTGTGATTACTGAAGTTACCAGAAAAGGTTGGGTAATTTCGATAATTTATTGAAACATTAATTTTAGTTGGGCCCAAAGCTGTTTCTTCAAGCCAGCGTTATCATTAAGTGCATGTAAGGGGTCCGAAGCCAGCACTTTCTGAGTGGCGACGGATGACAATTGATATTTGACTCCCGAAGGAGATAAGACCGCTGTGAAGTCTATTATTTTAGTGACATTCAGCTCTTGAAGTCGCTCGACACTAAATGAAGCGTTTTCTTGTGTATTGAGTAATAGAGAGTCCGATAAATCAATTTTTACCGCTTGTAATATCTTGGTGAGTAAGCTTATGTCACTGCTTGATATGGGAGTGTCTGCCGGATAAGACACGATTACTAAAACTCCAGTTTTGTTCTCTCCAGCATAGACTAATGGTTGCCTTAAGGATGCCTCTGAACTAGCAATTACTTCCTGCTCTTCTTCAAGGGGAGTGACATCTCCGTCTATAAAGTATATCCCTTCTGGAATGATTAGGCCTAAATGTGCAGAATCTTTCATATGTATTCGTTTATTTCCGAAGGTTATCGTACCGTACCGTTACTATGGAATGTTGGCGATCCCTGGATGGAACTCACCACAAATTTACACTCCTCATTGGTATATTATACAAGGTCTAATTAAGAGCTAATGTGAAATTTAGGGATACACTGCTCAAACCAACTATTATAGGTGTAATTGCCTTATGCACTCCATGTAAGAATCTAGGTTCATGCCTAAATCATGGTGTCCAGAACTCATCAAAAATTAACTTCCTGGGTTAAAGATTCGCTCCATCCCTTTTGATTCCTCTTCGTTAAGTTTACCAGCTAAGAAGAGCCTGACTTTGCGTCGATTTTCGGCGCCGTCAAACATTTTTCTTTCGTATTCATTTTCAGGAACTGCTTCCGGGACAAGTGTAGGCTTGTTGATATCGTCTAAGGCCACCATTGTAAAGAAAGCGGTATTGCTCTGATAGGAGTTTCCCATGTGGTCTTCACCGGTTACAGTTATGTAGACTTCCATAGAGCTGTTAAAAGCCTTAGATACCTGCGCTCTGAGCGTGACTACGTTTCCAAATCGAATGGGGTATTTAAACGAGACATTATCTACCGATACGGTTACCACCCTACTATTGGCATGACGTTGAGCGGCGATTCCCGCCACAATATCCATCCAATAAAGGAGTCTACCTCCCATAAGGTTATTCAGGTTGTTTGTGTCGTTTGGTAGTACGATCTCCGACATAATGGCTATCGACTCGCTACATTTCTTTTGTTCTCTGTGCATAGTTTGATTCCAATTGTTCTGGATGCTTTGTCTAACAGCCCCTTATTTCCAGCCGTTCTCTCCTTTTAACGGAACAAAAGCAAAGTAATCAAAGGTCTCTTTGATTATTTCTCCATTTTCCTGTTTTGAGATTTTTATCATGGCCTGCTTTTCAGCGTTGCCAACAGGGATCACCAACTTACCACCAGGTTTTAGTTGCTGTATTAAAGCTTTGGGGACTATGGGGGCCCCGGCAGTAACAATGATTCTGTCAAAAGGTGCGAATTCAGGCAGTCCTTTGGAGCCGTCTCCATGAAAAAACTTAGGACGGTACCCCATTTTGGGAAGGAAATGCTTCGTTCTTTCGTAGAGCTTAGGTTGGTACTCAATGGTGTATAACTTAGCGCCCAATTCTAGCAAGACAATGGCTTGATAACCAGATCCTGTTCCTATCTCAAGCACCTTTTGTCCGGCAGACACCTCCAATAGCTCAGACTGAAAAGCCACGGTATAGGGCTGTGAGATGGTCTGCCCTTCACCAATTGGAAAGGCCTTATCTTGGTAGGCGTGTTCCAAAAAGGCACTTTCAAAAAAGAAGTGTCTCGGGATCTTCTCAATGGCAGCTAGCACTTGCTCGTCTTGGATCCCTTTGGATCTCAAAAGTCTAACTAGTCCTTTCCGCATTCCTTTATGCTTGTACCCGTCTACCATGATCCAAAAGTAGAATTAATTAAGAGGAGGAGGAAAATTGTAGACGTCAAATCGCAACATTTATTAGGAACTATATCCGTCCATGTTTTCAATACGCATAATTATTTACCCAGCTATACAGACTAACTTAGCCTAAATTTTCAACGGGCATGTTTACAGGAATCATAGAGAATATCGGCGTTATTAAGTCTATTGTACGAGAAGGCACCAATGTACACTTCGAAATCAGTAGTGAGGTCTCACGAGAATTAAAAGTAGACCAGAGTATCGCTCATGATGGTGTTTGTCTTACCGTGGTAAAATGTGATACCGAAGCACACGTGGTAACGGCAGTGGACGAGACCCTGGTTAAGTCCAATTTAGGCGAGCGCAAAGTTGGGGATCGTCTCAACTTAGAACGATGTATGCTTAACAATGGACGGTTTGACGGGCATATCGTACAGGGACATGTGGATACCACCGGAAAGGTGCTACAAAAAGCTGAAAAAGATGGGTCTCATGCTTTCGTCTTTGAATTTTCCCCTCAATATGCTGAGTTAATCGTTGAAAAAGGGTCCATATGTATCAACGGTGTTAGTCTTACTTGCTTTAATGTGACCGAAAATACGTTCGAAGTAGCAATTATTCCGTATACCTATCAGAACACCAGCTTTAGCCAGCTGGAGGAAGGAAATACCATTAATTTAGAGTTTGATATTGTTGGTAAATACGTGAAGAAAATGCTGAAAAAGTAGATATTCTACCCATTTGTGTAATAGCACACGGCATTTGACGAACCTTTCCTTCTTTTTTGTGAAAATATAAATATTTTCGCTATGTTCGTTTTAATTCAAATCACTAGAATAACCTGAAAAGCATGGGTAAAATCCGATGTATGATCGTTGATGACGAGCTAATGTCAAGAAAGCTTGTTGGTAAGTACATAGACAAGACTGATTTCCTTGACCTTAGTTACGAAATGGATAATGGTGTAGAGGCCGCCAATATCCTAATGAAAAAAGACAACCCCGATGTAGATATTGTATTTCTGGATATCGAAATGCCAGAGATGAGCGGTATCGAACTTATCGAATCGGTGGGTAATGCCTATCAAATCGTAGTGATTACATCGCGAGAAGAATATGCGGTTCAGGCCTTCGAAAATAGTGTAACGGATTATCTGGTCAAGCCATTCGAATATGGACGCTTTCTAAAAGCGGTCTCGAAAGCTAAAGACAACATCGAGGCGATTAAGCTTGCTGCGGAGAATTTTAACGACATTTATGTCAAGTCTGACTCTAGACTTGTCAGAATCCAGCTTACACAAATATATTTTATCGAAGCACTCGCAGATTATGTGATCTTCAATACAGAGAAAGGTAAGTTTATTGTGCATCATACCATGAAGGGAATTGAGAAGAAGCTTCCTGAAAGTATGTTTACCAGAATACACCGATCTTATATCGTTAATCTGTTTCAGGTAGATATGATAGAAGATATGAGTGTAGTGATCAATAAGAAACACATGCCAATCGGAGCGTCTTATAAAGAGAGACTTTTCGAACGGTTAAATATGTTATAATACATACAAAGCCAGCAAGCCATTATATTCAGGTTAATGGCTTGCTGGTTTCTTTCTCCCGACTTTTCTATACACTGCATAAACTCCTCTCTTAACAGCTGTCTTTACTTGTAGATCCAGATGGTTTTGCTCACAAGGATAG
>CAYMST010000180.1:4092-9662 GCA_964393115.1 uncultured Roseivirgaceae bacterium
TATTTAATATTATAGAAGTTACGTTTTAAGCCAAGCAATAAATTTGTGGCAGACTGACTACATCTCAATTCGTGGTCGCCATACTAAAAGCTAGTCTTTTTAAAGTAATCATCCGTATTCACCAATATTAATTCAACTTTGGCTTGGGCGTTATTACTTTTAATATGATCAACTACAAGTTGTACCAGATTAGCGGCTTGTTTTTCTAGAAGCTGAGTCCAAAAAAGGACGATTTGGTATTCTTTACGAGTGGTTGTCTTCAGGAATTCTGGAAATGACTTGTCTTGTTTTAGTTCTGAAAAAGGAACGGTATTTGGGGGGAATGTTTCAAAACGATTATATACGTTCCAGTCGAGCTTGCCTATTCCTCCTTTGGCGTAGCAATTGGCATGAAAGGAAATTAAGGAGTCGGTTCTAAAATAGTGTATTTGTAAAGGTTGCCCCATGGCGTTACAAATAGAATCTCCCTTATCATCGTAACTCATAAATTTAGAAAAAGTAGAGGAGTCGATGCTTACGCAGGAAATGGAAATATCGGTTGTGGGAGATTGATTGTATAGCTCAGTGCATTCCATTTTGCGAAAAGACTTAGGAGTTTTAACCCCATATATTTTCATTAACAAGTTAGAGCAGGATGAAAGTGCTGTTAAGGTCAATAGAGAAAGTAATACCATTTATACTATATAATGAGGTGTATTTCACTCTTGTTTTTCCCTTCTTCTTCGTTAAAAAGCCTCGTCCTAGCGCTGCTAGGCCTGTGTTTTTTGCCTTGAATAAGAAAAAAACAGTTTCGTAAACTAATACGTCATTATACACCACAAATGGTATAAAAGTGATTTGGATAGCATTATTTACAAAAATTTGATCGATTGACATATTTCAATCCTGTTTCGTAGCCTTAATAATCTATCAACTTTATTAAGATCGGTTTATTTCCCGTTAACCTTTTAAGAGTTGTTAAACAGGGCCCAATTCATCGAAATCACTCAAACAGCATCGCTCAAACTCAGTGAAATAACGATTTTTGCAGCTTAATTAGTCATAGTAGATTTGGCTTATAAGTTTTTGAACATTTACCTTGATGAAGATATCCAGCTTTACACCCGCACAGACCTTGATGATCACAGCTCCTCTTGGAGTAAGTGGCAAGAACCTTTTGAAGTACAGTTTTTTGGACTTGGTTTTTAAGGGAGTACTGCAGGTCTATACCGAATGGAGACTTTCACACCCTAGAGACCCTCGTGAGCGTCGATATACTTTAGTGAGTAGGGGTAAGAACTATAATTCCTATTCTTCTACCATTCATCAGCAACCTTTTGTACAGCCATTCGAAGAGTACGATTGTGAGTTTCAAGTTAGGAGTCTACTCAAACGGGTATACGAAAAGTGCGAGCGATCAACAGGGTTTAAATTCAACTACGTTTACCCAGAACTAAAGAAACACGGGTATTTTCATTCGTCCTTTGGTCTGAAGAATTTGAACATTTTCTTTCTAAATTCAGCAGGTAAACGCTTGAAGAGTCAATTTAAAGACCAGTTGTCACAAGCCGAACAGCTCCTATCAAGATATGCGGAAGAAGAAAACTCCAAAGCAATTGAAGTGGTAAATCAATTAGGCTCGAATTTGTTGTTGTTAGAAAATTTCAATGCTGAGCTGATGGAGAGCCTAAGACCCATGCTGGCCCATTTTGACCAAAACTTTCACGATAAAGGTGGTCTTGACTCAGTAATTGACCCTATGGATTCTTTTGAATTTATGTTTTGGTCGTTTCTGAGCAATATGGACACAATGGATATGTCTTTTGATTACTTCAAGTCTACGATAGATTTTTCTTCGGAGAAACTTGCTGATGTCTTTGAGGAAGGAGGGGGCGATATGAGAGACTTGAGAACATATGATCGACCGATTGATTAGCGGTTGAAGAATCTGCTGTAATTGAGATGTCTTCTATTCTTTGGTATATTCACCTGTCTCAAAACCTGAAGCAGGTGAATATACTGAGTCAATAAGGTTTGGATCAATCCTTATCAGCCTCCAGTTGATTAACTCTCTCCTCAAGCTTACTATTCTCCTTTTTCAGGTCAATGACATATAAGGTGAGTTCCTCAATTTTCTCTAGTAGTTTGGACACCATTTGATCCACCTCAAGTCCATTTTCTTTGAACTCTTCCGCACTTGGAATTCCAGGGAGGTGTCTCTGCTCTCGAACATACTTTTCTACCTCCTCAACGGGACGTAGCTTGTAGTCTGGGTCGAAAACATAATCGGGCATATTTAATATGGCAGAGGTGTTTTCAATTTTCACGCCGTGTGTTCCAATTTTACCAGGCACCACCAGCTTATAACCTTCCGGATTTTCATTTATTTTCATCTCTGCTGATCCTATTCCTATGTAACCGTTTGTGACGAAGTGGATATTGCCGTCGTTATAGGATTTAATAGTAAGGTGATCATTTAAACTGATCGAATCAGTATTTATTTTTCCTGCTACGTCTAGCTTATTTCCCTCTTCTGGTATTTTACCAATGCCGACATTGGCATTCTCTCCTTCGTTATAAAAAAGATCATCATCAAGCTTACTCCAATAGGAGAAGAAACCGCCACTAATGCTAAAACCAAAAGTTCCGGTTTTTGACGATAGAGGATAATTGTGAAACTCTGACGAAACGGCGATAAAATAATCGTCTCCACTCACCAGTTCACCAACTAGCGATACCTTGTCCATTTCCTCATCATTTTGGCCAATCAAGTCCCCTGGCATTCCATTTTCATCTGATTTAAAGACTAAAATCCGATAATCTTGAATGGTCCCGGGTTCAAAACGAATAGTCAAATCACCATTATATGCATTCAATTTAAACCACATCGTAGAGGTGTACGCTGAACAGTTTCCATTGGCATCGGGACACATAGATACATCATTGGTAAATTCAGTTCCGTTGGTCTTCCACCCATCTTGATGAGGGACAAGAAGGGCTCCTCGTGGATCGTCGTGTGTAAAGCTATTGCTCAGCGTTAGCTCCATTGAGGGTTCATTCGAATGAATACTAATATAATAAGTCGTTGTACCGATGTCTCCATCGGGTATTTGATCATAACCGATGTTAATTCTGTCTCGTCTATTGGTACCCGCATTACGAAAGCATCTTACTCGCTCAAGTATCAACGGGTCTAAACTGCTTGCTCTAAATAAGCTCGCTCCAAAAGATGCCGAGTACTTAGACTTACTAGTAAGCTGCACAAAATTGGTAGTTGGAATAAATTTGTACCAGACATTTCTAACCCCTGAGTTACAGTTTTTATTTGAAGGATCGTCTTCATTTACTAAAACGACAGTCTTTCCATTGGTGAAATTGGCCGTAAATATTTCCTCAGGTGTATGGTTAAGATTTAATGCACCTAAGGGATGGTCCTCATCATATTCATCCCAGATTTGAATTTTTTCAACTTGCGAATGTGGCGTAATTACATTCCTACAGGTAGCATGAATGAAATATGTCTTGTTTTCTTGTATGTCATCATAAGAAAAAAAAGTACTACCATAACGAGTTACTGTCTTCTTATTTATAGGTAACTGAGTTCGTGATTTATCATTATTTTCGAGGTATAGGTTTATGTCGGCATATTGCAAATAGCCGCTGAAAACTGTTTTAATGTATGATTTACCATTTCCGGTAAACTTAATCCAATACCCTAGTTTATTGGTACAAACTACGTCATCTTCAGAGTACATAAAACCAGAAAGCTTTTGATCCACCTCTGTATTTATATAGTTACTGTAATTTTTACCCAATTCGATGGCTCCTAATGGGTATTGCTCATCTATTTGATCTGAATTAAACCTCCATCCACTCCAATGATGACCTGCCATCGAAGCAATGTAACACCTTAAATAATATGCTTTACCTGGGGTTGTTTTAACCCCTATAGAAGTGAGGTTCGCAGTTGATGTACAACAACCGACTTGATCCCCTGGAGTACCACTATCGTCTTCGCTTATTTCGTAAATTGCTGCTTCGGAGTATAAGCCTCTGTTATCAAAGCGGATAAAGTCACTCGGTGCTATGAATTTATACCAGCCATCAGCGGGGTATGATCCGCAGCTAGCAGGAAAATTTGAAAAAGAGAAATTATTTTTGTCTGAACCAGTTATATAAAGGTCTAAAGTCAATAACTCTGAAGGAGTAAGTTCACGTGCCGTCTGATAAGTATCACCTGGAAGTATTGTTTCTTGGGCATTTGAAATGCTGACCAAACAAAAAATTAAGGGCAAAACTGCTAAACCTTGATGGATTCTAAAACAAGAATTGGAACTAGAGATCAGTAGCATATACCTGGATAATAAGGGTTAAGGAATTCAATTACTAAAGCAAGCGACAAAACTAGAAAATTTTTACATGACTTAAGTGGATATTTTTCTTTACCAAACGCCTATTGCATTTTTAGGTCTAAGCGTTCTGAGGTTTTCCTACTAAATTTGAGTTTTTGATTCGATCTATCACATCCGTTCCAAATGAAATATTTGATCGTAGGGCTAGGAAATATTGGGGCTGAATATCACAATACCAGGCATAACATCGGTTTTATGGTGTTGGATGAACTCGCCAGAAAGTATGAGGCCACTTTTGAGCAAGACAGACATTCTTTTAGCTGTCAGGTGAAATACAAAGGACGGCAATTGCACTTGGTCAAGCCGACTACCTTTATGAACCTAAGTGGAAAGGCGGTAGCTTATTTTTTACAGCATTTAAAAATTCCCAAAGAGAACTTATTAGTCATCGTCGATGACTTGGCTATTCCTTTTGGCGCATTGCGCATGCGCGGAAAAGGGTCAAGTGCGGGACATAATGGATTAAAAAATATTGAGCAGCTAACAGGAGGGCAAAACTATCCAAGGCTTCGATTTGGCATTGGTGATGACTTCTCGAAAGGAAAGCAGATTGATTTTGTGCTTTCTGAATTTACCAAGCAAGAATGTGAAGAACTACCCTTTGTGATCGATAAGGCGTGTGATATGATTTTAAGTTTCTCATTTGCCGGTATTTCTCAAACGATGACGGCTTACAACAAATAGATAGCAAGCACCCAAGTTTTGGGCCTGATAGGACTGAATGAACTGGCTTCAAAACTTTAAAAGGCACTGAGGTGTTACCTTATCAAACAAAAATTTACGCTAAAATACAGTAATGGATAACAAAGACGAGGGCAATGTATTATTTCCTGTTTTTTTAAAGCTGCACGAACTTGACCTATTGGTCGTAGGCGGAGGCAACGTGGGGTTGGAAAAACTAGAAGCGATACTTCGAAATAGCCCACGAGCGCGAGTAACCGTCGTAGGGAAAGAGATATTACGAAAGGAAATATACAAGCTGGCGGAGAAGCATCCATTTGTGCGTGTAGTAGAAGATAAGTTCCGAAGGAAATACCTCCGGAATAAGGATATTGTAGTGTTAGCTACTGATAGTCGACCCCTCCATGAGAAGATCGTGAAAATAAACAAGAGGAAAAGACTCTTAACAAATGTTGCGGATACCCCGGACTTATGCGATTTTTACCTTGGCTCCGTTGT
>CAYMST010000181.1:0-9657 GCA_964393115.1 uncultured Roseivirgaceae bacterium
AGTGGTGTATGGCTAGTACCATTTTCGTGATTGAGTTGTATCGTCTCAACTTGTCCCGAGCTCTCTCCTTTATGAGTACCCGTAAAGAAGTTGTTTCTTATTACACAATCAGTGGATTTTACGTCTATGCCTATAGGTTTACTCGTCGAGTTTTGAAACGTATTAAACTCAATTAGTGCACCGGAAGAATTGTTTCTAATCCTAACCACACTCTTGGATCCTTTCTGTCCACAATTATCAAAATAGTTATTCCGCAGTTCAAAGTTTTGACAGCTATTAACGGTGAGAACATTACCACCATTGCAAGGAACAATATCTTTGAACACGAAATCTCGAAGGGTAATTTTTCGCCCATCTAAAATCACGCTGTGCTTAAAAACAACTCCTTCTGGAGTTTCAGGCCTAATGACTACCCTTTTGGCTTCTTTTCCTGATCGAACGAATTTGAAAACACAAAGATCATCATACGTTCCATTTTTGATTATAATTTCTTCCGTAGTCGGAGTAATTACAAACGGTGATTTATCAAGTTTTTCCAAAAACACGGTATTGGAAAAAGAAGCAAAAGGGCATAGCATAAACAGCGCTATGATAGCGAATAGCAGGTTCATTGACTTCATACACTTAGTTAGGTTCTGTTACAAAGATAGATTAGTACAATAAAATCACCAATAATGTATATGCCAAGGGTTACTGGTTTTCGATTAACCCCTCTCTTTCTCGAACGTATCGGCATATAAATCATGTCAGACAAGCGGCAATAGTCAACAGTGAAAACAACTCAACTTATTTCTTTGCTTTCGAAAGTATTCATTACACTACTTACCAGAAACGTAATGTCTATCCCATTTTCACCCCCTGTTCAAGTTACAGTCATCCTTAAGTAATCGGATCGATGGTAAACAGGCCAAAAATTTTATCTTTGATTTGCCGTTGAGTTTTATCAACAATGGAATACCAAATTCTGGTAATGAAGATTAGGAATAGTTTAAATTAAAAAAATATGAAAGCGGTCATTTTAGCTGGGGGGTTTGGAACCAGAATTAGTGAAGAATCTCACCTAAGACCAAAGCCTATGATTGAAATCGGTGGTAAACCAATTCTTTGGCATATCATGAAAATCTATGAAGCCAATGGAATTAATGAGTTTATCATCTGCTGCGGATACAAAGGCTACATCATTAAAGAGTACTTCGCTAACTATTTTCTCCATATGTCTGATGTCACTTTTGACATGTCAACCAATGAAATGCAAATCCATAACCGAAATGCAGAACCTTGGAAGGTTACACTGGTAGACACAGGAGAAGCAACCCAAACGGGAGGAAGGATTAAGCGAGTAAAACCGTATATAGATTCTACCTTTTGTTTAACCTACGGCGATGGAGTTACCGACCTGAATATCAAGCAGCTATTGGATTTTCATAAAAAAGAGAAGACTTTGGCCACTGTCACTGCAATACAACCAGCGGGTAGGTTCGGCTCTTTAGAAATTGCTGGCGCTCGTGTAAAGACTTTTCTGGAGAAACCAAAAGGTGACGGTAGGTGGATAAGCGGTGGTTTTTTCGTTTGCGAACCTGAGGTTCTTGATTATATCGACGGAGACTCAACGATATGGGAACGTGAACCACTCGAAAAGATTGCCAGTGAAAACCAATTAAGTGTATATAAGCATGAGGGATTCTGGGCTGCGATGGACAACTTAAGGGACAAAGAATATTTAGAACAGCATTGGTCATCTAAAAATGCACCTTGGGCAATATGGAGTTAACTAGTTTCTGGAAAGGAAAACGCGTATTTATCTCCGGCCATACAGGCTTCAAAGGAAGTTGGATGACTTTTTGGCTCAATACACTTGGTGCTCAGGTTGCTGGGTTTTCATTGGCTCCCGAACAATCGCAAAACCTTTTTGACCTACTTCATCTGGAAGGCACGTGTGAGCATCATATACAAGATATCAGAACCCCGGAGGCGATCAAAAAGAGAATTGTAGACTTTAAACCAGACATTGTCTTTCACTTAGCCGCTCAACCGATCGTTTTGAAGTCGTATGAGGACCCTGTGATGACCTGGGAGACCAACGTGATGGGCACCATCAACCTATTGGAGGCCTGTAAAGCATTGGAAAACAACTGCTCCGTCGTAGTGATCACCACAGATAAAGTATATGAAAACAAAGAGTGGTATTACGGCTATCGAGAAAATGATACGCTTGGCGGGTATGATCCTTATAGCTCTAGTAAAGCAGGAGCTGAGTTAGTGGTATCTTCATGGCGACGGTCCTTTTTCCAGCAAGGCTCGAATATCAAACTAGCATCTGCTCGTGCGGGTAACGTAATTGGAGGTGGAGACTGGACAGACAACAGGATCATACCCGATATTTTCAGGTATAAGCAACAAGGGATGACCATTCCAGTAAGAAACCCAAATGCTGTGAGACCGTGGCAGCATGTCCTGGAATCGTTACATGGTTATTTGACATTGGCGGAGCTACTCTACACTCATGATGACCAGCAATATCAATCAGCATTTAATTTTGGTCCGGACCAGAATGCTATTCAATCCGTTGAGCAATTGCTAAATGCCGCTTCAAACATTACTGGTGTTAAATGGGAGAACACACAAAAGACTAATCAGCCACATGAAGCCACTTTACTAACGCTCTCTACTGAGAAAGCTTCCAAATTATTGAACTGGAAGCCAAAGTGGGATTTCGACACGTGTATTTCTCGAACGATACGTTGGTACGATCGCTTCTATGCTGGAGAGAACCCTGTAGATTTAGTTACCGAAGATCTAAACGCATTTACATCATGACTTTTGAACCACTAACGCTAGACGGTGCATATCTTATCTCACTAGATAAAAAAGAGGACGACAGAGGCTTCTTTGCCCGATATTATTGTGAAGAAGAATTTAGAAAACATAATTTGAATACCCATTGGGTTCAAATGAATAACTCCAGCAGTAAACACAAGGGCACACTTCGGGGGCTGCACTTTCAATATCCTCCACATTCCGAAGTCAAGTTAATTCGTTGCTTTCGTGGTGCCATTTGGGATGTCATAGTAGATATTCGAAAAGGCTCTGAAACTTACGGTAAGTGGTATGGCACCGAGCTATCTGAAACAAATCGAAACATGCTCTATATCCCCCAGGGATTTGCACATGGCTTTGTTAGCCTGACCGATGACTCTGAAATTCTATATATGGTGAGTGCTGCTTACGCTTCTAATTCAGAAGGAACACTGCGCTGGGATGACCCTCTTCATCAGATTGACTGGCCCATTGTCCCCTCCATTATTTCGGATAAAGATAAAGCTGCTAAAGAATGGAAGGATTCCTTTTCTGTAGAACTTAAAAACCACTTTTCTCAATAATGAAAAAAGCTATTGTAACTGGAGCAACAGGACATATTGCATCCGGTGTCGTTGAATATCTTTTGGATCATAATGTAGACGTGGTTGCCTTAGGCCGCAAGGATATTAAAGACTCCAGAATTGGTCATCTATCAAGTCGTCCTAATCTGACTTACCTAAAGCTAGAGATGTCTGATATCGAAAAATTACCCCAGCTATTAGACGACATAAAATGGTTATCAGACTCCGAGTGTGTATTCTATCATTTTGCTTGGAGTGGAAACGTACGGTTAGCCGATGGATCAGTTCAGGATCAGTTCACTAACGTAACCTACTCCGCCAATGCCGTAATCGTCGCTCAGGAATTGGCTTGTAAAAAGTTTATAAATGTTGGATCGCAAGAGGAAAAGTTTGTTGATAGATACTTGGAAAATCATTGGACTGAGCAACCCTACCACTCTAACATGGGGGTTTATGGCTCTGCAAAAGTATCCGCGCGTGACATGTGTATACTGTTAGCTTACCTTAAAAAAATTGACTACGTGCACACCCGGATTTCTATTATCGTTGAGAAAAGTCTGGATACCAACAATTACGTGAATAGTATTCTGAAAAAAATATTGAATCAAGAGCAATTTGACCCGCCATTAAATAATCAATTGTTTGATTTCATCTCGAAAGAGGAGTGTGCAAGGCTTTATTACCTTTTGGGAAAAACAGGAAAAAACAAAGCCGACTATCTTATTGGTACCGGAAACCCAATGACCTTACACGAGTTTTTCAATGAATGCTCTCAGCATATCCATGGTAAGAATATCAATTCGTTAGAGATCCCCTCACCAGATAAATGGATCCTGAAGAAACAAGACTTCGACAACACGGACCTCATCAATGATATTGGGTATACACCGAACTCTCCTAACTTCAACTACACCAACTCATGAAAAGTGCTATTATAACAGGAGCTACAGGCTTTATCGGCTCTACCCTAGCTAAGCTATTGATTGATAGTAACATCAAAGTACTGGCGCTAGGGAGAAAACCATGGTCCGAAGTTGACCCAAAAAGGCTAAAACCCAGTAACCTCCTTACCTATTGTCAACTAAACATGGATCAAATATCTAAGCTTCCCGAAAAGGTAAAAGAGTTGGGATGGAGAGGTGATGATTGTGTATTTTATAACTTATCATGGGGAGGAAAATCGAAACTTTCTGATCTTGAGACCGAGCATCAGATCAATAATATAGCCTGGTCAGCGAATGCACTCAAGGCGGCCAAAAAAGTGAACTGTAACAGGTTCGTTCATGTGGGAACAATGGAGGAAGCCTTCACCTCCAAGTACCTGCAACTAGACTTTCATAAAAACACGGAATACAACCGTCATGTCGTGTATTCTGTAGCAAAGATGGGATCACGAAACCTATTGAAAATCTTAGCTAAGGAAGAAGAAATTGATTTGATGATAGGAACCAATTCCCATGTAATGGGGCCAAATGATGACAAAGACTCTTTCTTGCAAGTAACCCTACAAAAACTTATTGATGGCGATGAGCTGATTTTCTCGACCGGAGAGCAAATTTTCGATGTGATCAGTTCTTTTGACTGTGCATTGGCTTATAAGCTAATTGGGGAGCGAGGTAAACCACATCAAGAATATTGGATAGGGTCGGGACAAGCAAGGCCGCTTAAAGAATATGTTAAAGCAATGGCTGCATTATATCCAAGTGGCCAAGAATTGCAGTTTGGTAAATTTCAGTATAACGATATCTCTTTGACAATAAAAGATTTTTCTATCGAAACCTTAGCCGCAGACACGGGTTTTGCACCTACGATGTCTTATGAAAAAACCGTCCATCAATTATATGATTGGCTTACCAAAGGAGTGTATTAACTATAGATTTAGGTAACAACTGAAAAAAACGATTACATTCGTTCCAAGTTTTAATGAAGTTACGATAGCCGGAGATGTCACAACCCGAAGAAATTTTTTGTAAAAAGGTCGCAGTCGTTGTATTGGGGTACAATAGTCTGGATTACTTGAAGAAATTTCTACCGACTATTTTAGAAACAAGCTACAAAGATTTCACCCTTGTTTACGTGGATAATGGATCGAAAGATGAATCTGTAGCTTATGTTACTGAAAAATTCCCTGAAGTCGAAATTTTCCGAATTTACATCAATAAAGGTTTTGCCAACGGCTATCAAGAGTCCTTACAATATATCAACGCGAAGTATTATGTGCTGCTAAACTCTGATGTAGCCGTCACACCAGATTGGCTAAGCATACTGATGGAAGAAATGGAGCAGGACCCTACTATTGGAGCCTGTCAGCCAAAGATGCTTCACGAACCCAAGCCGGAAATATTTGATTATGCGGGTGCTTCAGGAGGTTTTATGGATGTCTTTTGTTACCCTTTTTGTAGGGGGAGAATGTTTCATCATTGGGAACCGGATGAAAACCAGTATGATAACACTTGTGAAATTTTCTGGGCTTCAGGTGCAAGTATGCTTATCAGATCAGATGTATATCACCAAGTTGGGGGGCTTGACGAAGACTTTTATGCCCATATGGAAGAAATAGATTTATGCTGGCGCGTGAAAAACGCGGGGTATAAAATTATTGCCGTACCCAAATCTACTGTATATCATGTTGGTGGCAGCATTATATCCTATGGAAGCTTTTCGAAGATATTTCATAACTATAGAAACAACCTGATCATGATGGTAAAAAACCTGAGTCTTGGTCGACTGGTTATTCTTTTGCCGATCCGTATGATGTTGGATTTGGTTGCTGCCGCTAGAGGGCTGTTAATGAGGAATTTCACAGAATTCAGAGCCATTATTACAGCGCATTTTAAGTTTATTCTTGGATTAAACAAATGGATAAAGGCACGTAAATCAGCAAGGAAGCTTGTCGAAAAACCTAACTTAAACGGCTGGTATAAAAGAAGTTTGGTAGTAGATGTATTTATAAAAGGAAAAAGTAAGTTTAGCGAACTAAGCCAATAAGTTATACACCTGATACGCATATAATGAACTTCTAAAAGAAGTCAGTACTTGTTTATAATAATGAATCCGATCTTTTGCGCCATTCACCAATGTGAACAGCGATATACTAAACCTATATAGCTTTCGCGGTTCTTGGGCTTCTATTTGAAACAGAAACCCAAGAAGCATTGATGGTATTGAATAGAGTGACACCATCGCGTTTTATGGCAACTCTTATTATGTAATTTCAATCGCTAGTTACACTAAAAAAACTCCATTGCCGCCTTCTGCAGAACGACCTTTGGCTTATCTGCAAACATGCCCATTCCGTATTCCGGAATAAACTCAATTGGCTCATGTATTTTTGGTTCTCCCAATACTTCCTTCATTCTAGAATAATTCTTAGAGAGCACCGTCAAATACTCCTTCCTTTGGTATGGAGAGCTTTTGTAATCAGACTTTTCCAGCTCCAATATGGCTTGTCGATTTGCTTTTTGACGCCATTGATAAAGGTCACGAGGCCGAAGTCCCAGGTACCTATCTAATCCTTCAAAAACGGGCAGTTGCCCATTCCTTTTTGCCGCAATCAAAGGGTTCCATACTACAGGGCCATATGATCCCATTAAGGATAACACCCCCTCAGGGAACGTTATTTGTAGCCCATGACCTACAGGCGAATCTCGACTGTCGTCTTGCGATCCCTCCCATGCTTGGTAGCAAAGAATTACCGGCACTTCATTCATTTCGAAAGTGAGCACCTCATAAGGTAAACTTCTGCTTCCCATGACATCGAGTTCAAAATCGTTGATTTCAAAGACACCCAATGCGCGCATGAGCAAATCAAGGAATGAGAATAATGTTCTGGGGTTACAAGCACAGTTGACCACCAAGGGCTGTGAATGATCAATTAGCTTACCTGAAGCCTTTAAAAAATCTACAGAAGGTGGTAATAGGGGAAAATGAGAGTTGATATGAAAAGGCACACCTTCTCGTTCGGCACAGTTTAATACGGATAGAAGATCCCGATGTGAGATAGGATGTTCCAATAACACCGGTACTTTTTTCTTCAACAATTCATTCGCTACACCTAAACCAATTTCACCTCCTATGGCCACTATGGCTAGATCTAGTGGGGTATTAATTTCACTAACATTTTTGTATAGCGGAACACCACATTGCTCCGCAATTTGATTTGACCTCCCACTACCCTTAGCTAAGACACCTACGATCTGTAGGTGTTCAATGGCATGAATAGCAGGTAAATACAAGGCACCATAACGGGTTCCACATAAAATCACCCTTTTCTTCAGTTCGGTTATCATAAGTAAAGTGGAATCGGATTTAAACTTTCTTTATCTAAACAACTGGAAAGCCAGTTCAACTTAACAGGTACTTGATATAATCGCGAACTTCCTAATTGCGGCCAAAAATGACATAATCCTGGTACAATTACCTTTAGCGTTATCAATGGAATGTCTGGTCTCGAATAGTCCACAACAAAAGTCTCGAGTCCAGCTGCTTCTAGCTTGTCTAAAATGAGCAGGACATCATCTTTGATATTGGGGCTAAACTTCTGGTTAGTCTCTTGTATCGTTTTACTGCCTACTTTAGGAAATAAAAATGGACGTGGCTCAATCTCGTCAAACTTAAAAGGTCCACTTACGCGGTCTTTTACCTTAATAAGTTGGTACATCTCCGTAAGTGACCGTAAGCATGCCAGCTCAAGATCTAAATGGCAGCCAAAGCCCATGACAAAGGTTTTATTTTCCTTATGACGGCCAATTGCGGCCACTGTCGGCACGTCCAAATCGTGTGTAAGGTCGAGCAACCAATAATCCCATTCCTTGGATAGCGTATTATGAATCCTTGATCTTTTGTCCTCTGGTATAATATCTAATGATATCTCGGGTCTTGGAATCTGGTTATACCACCAGATGGCTACCGCATCACGCTCAATCAATTCAAAGGCACCTTGTAAAATAGCTTCTTCACGCGTATTACCCGCTGAGTTACCATTATGCGTATACAGAGAGTACTCCTGATCTTGGAAAGGTGTATTGGCAAAACAAAAACCGAATGGAAAACAAACAAGACTTTGGTCATTAAGTGAACGTCCATAAGTCCAATTAATCGGCGTATTCGGGTCATAGCGTTTTACCCACTGTGGGTTCTGAAGGCTTCCTGAATCTGACTGATCGAAATAGACAAATTGTTCCTCACTAAAAGGTGATAGGTCTTGAGGCAAGAACGCTCTAATCCCCAACTCTGATGCTTTTGCTAATACCAAAGGTTCGTCTCCTTGATACATGGCTGCTTTTCGCTCCAACGCCTCACACAAGGCACTGGCACGTGACTGATCGTGCGAAACACCCTTACCCAATGACAATTGAACAAAAGTATCTTCGTTTAGTCCCGACTGATTATAAGAATCTTGAAAATAACTGCCTTGGTAGATGACCAAGTCACCATCTTTCTCATCGTCAACGGGTCTCAATTCACTGATTATTCCAGTAATTGGGCTAATAAGATGTAGTAATCGTTCTACGGTATCGCCGGGGTTAGCCACTCTGACACCACCATCATCCGTTGAAACCTTAACATTATCCAACAAGATGCCTGATGTGCTGTTCTTTGCGGCAAAAGCATTTGTATCTCCACATTTTTCACACTGTGGCCTGCGTATAACATGATGCCATTTTGTCTCTTCCAGATCATTCACTAATTCTCCCAAGAGTATTTGGTCACTATTTGAGAGAGCTAGTATCGACTGAAGAGCTTTTTCAAAATACGCTTTGATAGCCGACTCAGAATCCTTTATCGGAACCGTTGGCAACTTCCCTTTCTTTCTATGCATCCATTTTCTTACTGGTTGATTGGATAACATAGCATCTGCCATACAATGCCAGCACGCTTTGCTTGTGTCCCCTTGTTTAAATATAGGCCCGACAAAAGGCTGCATGCCTGTGGGCTTCATTAATATCCAATCCTTGCGACTCGTCTTTATTTCGTCACTAACCTTATCAAGACGTGGATCTAGGTAATCATCTACTACCACCAAGACAGGAGGACAGACGGATTTCATGCTCTTAATCGTATCTAAAATAAGCGAAGAGTGACGAGATTGCGTGAGTAAATATACCCGATGACCTTCTAAGCTTATCACCTCGTAATCTAGGTCGAACTCTGGATGAAAAAAATCAGCTTCATCTCCATTCGATATCAGGATTTGAGACTGCACTAACTTTTTAATTAACTCTAACCTCATGACCTGACTGGCAATATAATCATCTTTAAATATGATATCAGAGAT
>CAYMST010000182.1:0-892 GCA_964393115.1 uncultured Roseivirgaceae bacterium
CGTGTTAGGGCATTCAGGTTCACATGCACCACAGTTGATGCATTCGTCTGTGATCATTATAGCCATTTCTTTCCTAATTTTAAATTGTTAACTTCTAAAACCATTCGTCTAAGAATAGGTTCTAAGAAGACTCAAATAAAATTACCTCTGACGGCTGCGTTCCTGAAATTGAAGAAAAAATGAAGGACATTGTTTAATCAATTTATATTCCCCGATTTTATACGGGATCAGGAATTGGCACCTTGATCTGAGCGATCGGTTGCCAGAGGGTCATAGAGCCTGTCTCTTACCTCTTCTTTATAAATCAATTTCTCGTTTAGAAATGATGGCGCAAATGTAAAGGGTTAGATGTTGATTACCAAAACATGTGTTTATTTATTATTTCTAAAATGTGTATTCTTTTTCTATTGATGGCTGGATATCTTTATTTTCCGGTACAACGAAGTTAAACTGTTCCAAATTTCCTCTAAGATGTTCGAGAAGATGAATGGACTGATCAAATTTTAGGTTTTTATAATTCACCTCTAGTTCGACAGTGTTTATCTGAGTCACAACATGAATTCTCTCTAAGGAAGCTTGGAAGTCTTTTTCTTCAAATGCATCAAGGTAGTCTAATGTGGTTCTTATCCCTGCTTTTCTGAGTGCCAGATAGTCTTCCTGGAATTCGGTGATAAGCTTAGCTTGTGCTGCCCAGTCAATAAGCGTACGAATAGGGAAGGGGGTTTTTACGATGAGCATGATAAAGTTGAAATGTGCTAAATTTTGTACGTTATCAATGCCAAGTTCTTGTAGTCGAATTTTATGCAGGTCACTCATGCCTTCAATAAAATCTAACGATTGAAACTTTGCTGACGAGTTAGATAAATTGGCTTGAGTAAACTTAATTTTAGTC